>CALXYI010000035.1 GCA_944392935.1 uncultured Spirochaetaceae bacterium | reverse complement strand
AGACATCCACATCGTAGATCTCCTTCAGATGCGACTGTATGTCCCTGGTCGTCATCCCCCTGGAGTAGAGCGATATGATCTGGTCGTTGAACAGCGGCAGCCGCCTCTCATGCTTCTTCACGATCTCAGGCTCGAACTCTCCGTTACGGTCTCTTGGAACCTTTATCTGCGCTTCCCCGTCTCCGGTGATAACGGTCTTCTCCGAATAGCCATTCTGGCTGTTCCCGCTGCCATCGCCATCGTTTGAATGCTTCCTGTAGCCGAGGTGCGTATCCATCTCGGCCTCGAGGGCCTTATTAAGCAACCTTGCTGAGAGCTTCTTTGCCAGTCCATCCGCTCCGAACAGCTCTTCCTGTGTCATTCCATACAGGTCAAGCTGATCGATTACATCCTTTTCCTTTGTGCTCTTCTTGGTCATCTGCTGTCTTTCCTTTTTTACAGTAGCATTTTCCAATTACACAAAATACACTGAGCCCGTAAGTCAGAGAGGACTGAGTTACAGAGATGCAGTATCGATGGTAATTTACAGCCCCGCTGATACTGGCGCCATCAGGTGTCTTGAGTGAGAAGAAGCTCCATCCTCAGGCTCACAGCAATGTGAGACAGGATGGAGAGTAGGTCACTTCAGCCCGCATCCTCGATAGCCGTGGCGTACTTATCTGCTTCTGATCTATTGCATATCAGCCAACGCTGCACTTGCCTTTTCACTTCGGCTTGCGGCCATCAGCCTTTCATATATTCAGCAGCAGGATGGCCGGGATGATCAGAGCGATGGCAAGATAGCTCCAGCGGGAGAGCCTTTCACGGAATATGACCATGCTTGCAGCCATCACTGCGAGGATCGCTCCAACGCTGTATGTAGGGTAGGCTATGTATGCGTTTACGCTTGAGAGCGATTTGAGCAGCAGGAGCGATGATAGGTAGTTGGGGATTCCCAGGCATAGGCCGAGGATCATCTCCTTCCTGCCGATCCTTCCATGCCTGCGGCGCGTGATGAAGAGGCATATCAAGGCAGCGAAGATGAATGTCGAGCCCATGAACCAGTCGTCCAGGCTCATCGTGCCGATTTCCTCGAATACCTTGAGCATGCTGTCTGCCGCTCCATTGAGGATAAGCCCGATGATGAGCAGACCGAAGGCTGGCTTCGTGCCAGCTTTGCATCCTGCCGGCTTCTCCGGGAGATTCATGATGCAGAATGCAGCAAGGACCATCAGTATCCCGAGTCCCTGCCTTGCGGATGGCCTTTCTCCGAAGAACAGGATCGAGAGGCATGTCGGCACCATGACACCAAGCCTGGCGAATGCTGATTGCAGCGTTGCGCCGCTGCGCCTCACGTTGATCTGGTTCATGGCCATTCCTGCAAGGTAGAGGAGGCCATTTGCAGCTGCTGCCGTGAGGCAGATGGCGAAATCCGCATCCAGCGATGGTGCCTTCTGCCCGATGCGGGAGAGGAGGAAGGGGATGAGGCATGCGATGTAGTTCACAGCCAGCATCCCGTATCTGTCGTATTCCCATCTTCCCCCTGCCTTCAGCACGATCGAAACGAGCGCGCTGCACAGAAGCCCCGCTATCAGGTAAGCCATTGGGCACGGGCTCCTTTTTCTTGCTGCAGCTTCATCTGCCGAGTTCCGGGAAGACGGTTATCCTCAGATCCGTCGTGCCATAGGGAACAAGCTCCACCTCTGTCATAAGACCGGCTATCGGATGGGAGGGAACTTCCGCACAGGAATCCCCATCTTCCTTCCAGCTGAGTTCCTCATAAGCGGCAACCCTGGCCTTCACCGGCGGATCATCTCCATCCTTTGACATCAGAGGGCTGGCAGAGACCGTGATCCTTGCAGTCTGCAGGTCCTTCTCCGTGATGCAGTACTTCCAGGGCGAAAGCGGCCTGTACTCGAGATCGGAGAACCTTCCTCTGTCATTTACGACTGTCACTGACTTGGCTATCGGAAGGGAGAAGAGAAGTGGACCGCGCCTGAGGGATATCCCGAACGGGCTATGCACCACGGTATTCTCCATGCTGAATGAGATTGTGAGGCACTCATCCTTCCATTCCCTGTTGAGCACTATCATCCCATCCTCAATAGTGCACTCCGCAGAGCATCTTGCATCCTTTGCCCAGCAGGGTATCCTGAAGCATATCCCTGCGCGCACAGGCTCAGATGCTGATATATGAACTTCCGCATTGCCGGTGAATGGGTATGATGATTCGATGCGTACCTTCAGTCCAGTCCTGCCATCAAGCAGGCAGCGGCTGGGGAAGATGGACGTGCATATATAGCTGCTTCCATCCACCAGCCACTGCGATGAGGCGAACTTCGGCATTCCCTGATGCATATTCGCCGTGCAGCATCCGAAATTCGGCTCAAGCCCGAAGATATTGGAATCATCCAGATTGTTGTACCATCCGCGGGGTGCTATGGTGCAGCTTGTCTGGTTGACCATCTGGTCGTACTGATGCGAGCACCCATCTCCCGATACCGTTGCCGGCAGAGCATTGAATGCCAGGCTCTCCAGGAGGTCTGCCCACCCGAGATCACCGGTGATGCGCATGATTTCCTCGCATGAGAACATCGCCTCGACGACAGTGCAGAGCTCCGTACCCTTTTCCGGTGACGTGCCGTTCAGATGCTCGTCGCAGCTGAAGATACCGGTAACCTGACCGTGCTTGTCCAGAAGCCTGCAGTATCCATCACGCATCACGCCAAGCAGCTCGCTGTCCCCCGAGACCCAGCAGCTGTATGCAAGGTACTTCAGCCCCATCGCTATATTCACCCCATGAGTCTGATGGAAGATCCTGAAGAACGGATCATCGGTACGGCGCCTCTTCATCGGCTCGGCATAGGCGGCAGTGAATCGTTCGATGTACTTCTCGAACTCCTCCCATGGCATATAGGCACCTGCCGGCTGCGGAAAGGGCATGAGGGCGAAGAACGATCTCCAGTCAAGGGAAGATGAAAGCACGAGCTTGGCCAGCTCGACATACCTGCTGTCATGCTTCCTCTCATGCATCCAGATGATCGAGGACACAAGCTCACCGCCGCGTACATAGGCCCACATCGAGAATGGCCTATCCCCGATATTCTCCCTGAGATAATCCAGATAGCGGTCTATGAAATCCTCGGTCCTCCTGTAGAAGCCAGGATCGCCGATGCCGTCCGCATACTGCGTTATGGCCTTCAGCATCACCATCCTCGGCCACCAGTCATCGTTCCCGATGGGGCCGAAATCACCATCGGGGCGCTGGCTTGAGATGGCGCTCTCTATCCATATCCGGGCCTTTCCGATGAGCTCCTGGTCACGGAGAAGGAAGGCCATCGGCACAAGTCCGTCAACGTAATACGGTCCTCTTTCCCAGCTGTCGCCATCGCCTCCTTTCCAGGCATTGCTGCTGTCGACGTATGGCCAGATTTCCTCAAGGGAGCCCAGAAGCCCATCGGCATAGCGCCTGAGGATCTCCTTCATCCACCCTTCCGGCTCTATGGCCTTAAGGCCGAGCTTCCTGTATGTACTGTGATCCTGGAGTTCCATTATCCTTCCTGCCTTTGATGCATGAACGGGGAATCCTGCCGTCCCGGCAGAGCCGTCCTTCCTGCGGTCTGGCGCTGCTGCGTCTATCGCTGCGGCATCAGTCGAGTATTATCACGGCAACGAACGTGAGATCCTCGTCGCAGTTGTTGGCAATCGAGTGCGATTCCCCGTTGCCGGTTATCACGACATCGCCAGGCTGCACTTCCTTCAGCCCGTCCTTCTCCTTCACCACTCCCTTTCCAGAGATGATGTAGTAGTATTCCGTCTCGTTATTGTGCTCATGCTCTCCGATGGAGCAGCCTTTCTTCAGCGTGAAGAAGGAGAAGAGCCTGGAGTGCCTTGCCATATCATCCTGACCGAGGATGTCCTTCCTCATCACAGTTCCGTCTCCGCCTCTCATGTGCTCGATCAGGTTATCCTTCATCTCGCAGCTTCTCTTTATCATGATGCTTCCTCCGTCCTGTCAATTCTCGGTCCATACCGTCCAGCAGTCAAGAGCGGCTGTTCCGCAGCCTCAGGAAGTATACAAGCGCAGCTGCTATGGCTGTGAGGAATGCTGCAGAAGGGGATACCCACCACAGGCCTCCGAGTCCATGTCCATAGAGTACAGCCATCATCAGGAGGGGGAATATGAGCGCGTTGCAGAGCGAGATCGCCGCAGCTTCGCGGTTGCGTCCGATTGCCGATGAGTATGACTGGCACGAATAGCTTATCCACCTGACGATGTATGTCAGTCCCATTATGCCTATCGCGCTGACTGCAAGGCTGAGCACATCATCCGTGCTTTCCAGGAACAGCGAGAAGATCCTTCCAGGGAAGAGCGTAAGGAGCGCGGTCGAGGCAAGGCACATCAGGGCAAGCGCCGCCACGCAGTATCCTGCTATCCTGCGTGACCTGTCCTTCCTGCCGGCTCCCCAGTTGTAGCCTATTGCAGGCTGCAGGGAATCGAATACCCCATACATTCCGGGAACGATGATCCCGTCGATATTGAGGAATACCCCGTATACCGATACTGCAGCGTCCCCTCCTAGGTGCAGGAGCAGGGTGTTCATCACGATTGCCGTGATGCGTCCCGATGTGTTGCTGAGGAAGCTCGGAAGCCCCTGCGTGATGATGTCCTTCAGTGCTTCTCTGACAGCCTTTGGCCTGACGAAGCGCAGTGCCATCCTCCCCTTGATGAAAGGATAGGCGCAGATGAGGCATGTTATGGACATGCCGATGCTCGTTCCCAGGGCCGCATATCCGATTCCGAGTCCGAAGACGTAGAGGAAGATGATCTCCAGCGAGAGGCAGAGCACAGCCAGGACTATATTCATCATCATCGAGAAGCGCACCCTGCCGCAGATCCTGAGATAGTTGTCGAAGACGAACACAAGGCAGGTTATGGGTATGAATATGGTATATACCCCGAGATAGAGCATGGCTTCCCTCGTAAGGGCGGCATCGGCTCCCATGAGACGGAACAGCACGGGACCGGCTGCTGTCAGCGCGGCTGCGGTGGCTGTGCTCAGCAGCGAGGCCGCTATCACGGCGATGGTGAATATCCTGTCCGCTTCCTCCTTCCTGCCTTCACCCAGCCTCAGCGCTATCCCTATCGATGAGCCTACTGCAATCATGTCTGCAAGCGCATAGGCAATCAGGAGCAGCGGCATGGCGAGATTGCCGCCTGCGAATGCCGTCTGTCCCAGGAAACGCCCTACAAGGAGCATTTCCAGCAAGAAGTATATGTTAGAGGCTATCATTCCGATAGCTCCTGGGATCGCAGCTCTGAAGAAGAGCCTGTGCGGTTCGGTTCCCAGGAAGAATTCCCTTTCCTTGTCCATATATTCCTATCCAAAACTATGGAGCATACTCCATAGTCAAGTGTATGATGAGGAATATGAAAATCGATTCGATCTACTATTCCCCGCATCAGGTTGCCTCGTTCTTCTCGATCAGCAAGGATACGCTTCTCTATTACGACAGGATCGGTCTCTTCTCGCCGGTGAAGAGGAAGAAGAACGGCTACCGCTGCTATTCGGCGAGCCAGCTCAATGAGCTCGATACGATCCTTACCCTCAGGGATCTGGGGGTATCCATAGCCTCGATAAAGGAAACGATAGGGAGTATAAGCACGCCATCGTTCCTGTCCCTGCTGGAGGACGAGGAAAGGAGCATCAGGGGGCGCATCGATGAATGCAATGCGCTCCTGGATGTCGTCAGCACGATACGGCAGTCCATAAATGCGGCAGCAGAGGCAGAGAAGGGCAGGCTGTATACCGCCGGCTTCAGGGAGCAGAGCATAATCAGATTCCCCATACGCAACAGCGGGACGGACAGCACCAGTGACGAAGCCTGGCAGGAGGCATACAGGGATATGATAGCCTCTGCGGACTGCAAGGCGATAATGACCATGGGCAGCATCGTGCATCTTGACGAGGCGAGGGAGCATCTCGGTGCGATATGCCGCGAGGTGTATGCCACGTATGCACACCCGTCGGATTCCTCGATTCCGGCTGGACGCTATGCTTTCATGTACTTCCAGGGATCCCTTGATCATCTTGCGGAGTTCTACAGGATGTTCTTCGAGGCGCTGGACAGCAGTCATTTCGTGCCCATCGGCGACATCTATGAGGAGCTTACCATCTCCTCTATAGTGACAAGGGATGAGAAGGAGCATGTCACCAGGCTGATTGTCCGGATCGGCTAGCAGGGATGCGAACCCCTCCCGTGAGGGGCCGGGCTGAATGAGGCGAGGCTATGCGGTTCTGCGATGGCGTCTTTCGTTCCATTTTAGAGCCGGCTTTTCCTGGATAAAGGCAATGGCAGTATGTTGCCATTGCCTAAGCAGGGATTCCATTCACAAACTGAAGGGGATAAGCTTACGGACCGTATTTGCAAGCGTATCTTTGCTTCCGACATTTCCCGGAAAGATTATATAAGGAAGGAAAGGGAATTTTGATTCACGTCCTGTTAACCATACAGGTATACCTTTATCAATCTGTCCTAAGACGAGAGCTTTGCGGACTCCGAGACCTTTTACTCCTATCTCACTGCTTGTAATACCTCCTTTCGCTATGATGAAAGATGGTCTGATTGATAGGCTCGCAGCGATATCAGTGATTGATTCAGATATCCTTGTGGACAATTTCAGGTTCGCTTCCTTGTCATCTGATGGAAAGTCGATCCTCTCTCTTCTTGTGTATACAACTGCTGTACGTCCAGATGAAATCGCTTTCTCCACACTGTTCACCGTTTTCATTGTCTCGGATTCAAGGCCTTTTGCTTCAAGTACGCGATGCTGATTGAATTCAATGAATTCAAGGGATTCAATCTGCTTCAGTTCATTGAATTGCTCCGTTGTTCTTTTCACATGGGAACCGATTATTATCAATCCGCCGTTATCATTCATGTATTGATCAAGATCGGTCCTCTCTAATAGGGCTTTATCTTCATTATGCATGATTGATTTCACGAAAGAGCCGGCAGTCCTGAAAATGAAGCGCTTTCCGGATTTGATTGCCAGTTCAAGCGAGACAACGAATCTATCAAGATCCGCATATCCAACAGCATTGACGATTGCATAATCATGCTTGGACATCTGAATCAGCTTGCCGAGCATCTGGGCGTTGCTTTCCTTGGCAGGCGAAAACGATATCACATCCTCGGCGGATATCAGCCCATGGCTCTTCTCCTCTATGTATTTCCTCAGATTGGAATTTGCATATCCGAATGTCTTGTCAGAAGCGAATTCGCTTTCTCCGGCAGGAATCTCCATTCCATCCTGTATTACATAATGGATATCGTTCTTGGTTATCCTTCCGCCTTCTAGAAAGAACGGTATGAATATTTCGCCATCGAAATCGCTTTTCCCTTTCCTTATCAATTCATCGGCTATTGTTCTTGTCTCGAGAGGATAATGCCCTCTTAATGTCGAATCACCTCTGCTGATTATCAGATAATCACGATTAGCTGCAGCAGAGGCTTCGATGATCTTATCAGTGAGATCCTGATGGTATACAACGGTTTCCTTTTCTGTGAACGATCGCGAATTCGTAAGGATGAAGAAACCGATTTCATTATCCTGCATGGCATGTATCAACGTAGGGATATCCGGAACGGTATATACGTTGATATCATGCACACACTGGACACCAGTAGGATCATCATCAAGGATTATCATCACTGGTTTTCGCCTTTCCATGAATAAGCCTTTGTCAGTCACAGGTCGTGCCACCATCAACAGGAAGCTGCACTCCATTTATGAATGCTGCTTCCTTGCTTGTAAGGAATGCTACAGCACCAGCTACGTCTTCTGGTACTCCAAGATGTCCCAGCGGGACTTCTCCGATTCTTTCTTTCATGCGCTCTGGATCAGATAGGAATTTGTTCACTATCCCTGTTTCTACTGTGCTAGGATGGACAGAGTTGCATCTGATGTTGAATTTCCCATATCGTGAAGCGACGCTTTTCGTAAGCAATGTTACTGCTCCTTTGGTTGCTGTATAGGACTCGTTCGTATATCTATGACCGACAAGTCCGCAAACTGAGGAGATGTTGATTATCGAGCCACCTCCCTGTGCCTTCATTATGGGGAGTACATGCTTGATTGAAAGAAATACGCTTCTGACGTTTATCTGGAACATCCTGTCCCAATTCTCTACGGAACATTCCTCGATATCGTACCTGATATTGACTCCCGCGTTATTCACCACTGCATCCACTCTGCCAAATTCAGCCATCACATCATCATAGATTGCAATCCAGTCCGGTTCCTCTGTAACATCCAGTTTCCTTGCCTGGACATTCTCAAGCTGCATTTCCGCAATGGCATTCATGCATTTATCCTCTGATATATCCGTCATGTATACCATGAAACCATCAGAAGATAGCTTCCTGCATATGGCTCTCCCTAATCCTCCTGCCCCTCCTGTGACAATCGCTGTTCTCATTTTATTTCTCCAATGCTTCTTAGAGCTGCTTCCATGATATCTCCTGATGTCATTTTGTATCTGTACATCAGATCATTTACATGGCCCGTATGTATGAAATCATCTGGATCAGTACCAATAGGAATGATCTTCTTAAGACGTCCAGTATAGGCGAGTGCTTCAGCGACAATCGAGAAAAGGCCGCCACTCGTGCAATGGTTCTCTACAGTGACAATGCCTCTCACGGAATCTGCTAGGTCATAAAGCTTTTCCTTGTCGAACGGCTTGAGCGTGGAATGCTGATCGATTCTTACAGTATATCCTGCTTTAATAAGCTTCTTTGCTGCCATCTTAGCTGTTTTCAGCATGTGGCCTGTAACGACAATGCCTATGTCAGCTTTCTCCTGTGAGAATCCTTTGATCGTTATGCCCTTCCCGATTGCAAAAGGTGCATCTGATTCGATTTCGTCATAGTTGACTTTGCATCTGACGATTCTCAGGTATACAGGGCCGTTTATCGCTGCAGCAGCTTCCATGGCTTCTTCCATCTCGTGGTTGCAGCTAGGTTCTATGATAGTGAGGTTAGGTATACGGAGGAGTACACCTAGCTCCTTATCACTCTGATGTGTTGCCCCTGCCTTACCGGAATATAAGCCAGCATAGGCGCCAAGGATCTTCACATTCAGATTGCTGTAGCAGACTGAGACATATAGCTGATCCAGATTCCTTCTTGTAAATGCGTCGAATGTACAGCAGAAAGGTATGAATCCTTCCTGTGAGAGACCTGCTGATACTGCCATGAGATTCTGTTCCGCAATGCCGACTTTCACCACTCTATTCGGGAACGTAGCATCTGGAATATGAAGGCCCGTTGAACTTCTCAGATCGGCATCTACCGCAAGGATCCTGTCATCTTTCTTCATCAGGTCAAGCAGTTTGTACCCCATCTGGTACCTCATTTCCCCATTGTTGTCATTTGCTGGTAATGAGAACTTTGCCATATTGACTCCTCCCTTAAGCCTGAGAATCCAGGAATGCATCCGGATTGTCGTGAATCGGCGGTACTTTCTCGATGATGCTGGAAAGATCCTCAACGAATGAATGCGGAATTCCCAGCCTTCTGCCATCCTGATGCCATAGCTCCTCAAGCCATTTTGCTGCTACTTCTGCAGTTTTCGGAGCAGATGTATGCCAGTTCATGTTGAAGCAGGCCTCGTTGATTTTCTTGCCTTTTATGGTGTTTGCTATTATCGAGATGGGTTTTCCTGTCCGGCTGGTCCTTGCTTTATTGAAAGTATCGATAAGCTCTGATACGTCGTGGCCGTTATGCACGATGAATACATTGTGGCCGAATGCACGCAGCTTCTCATCCAAAGGATCGATGCTCATATCATGATCTACGAAGCCTTTCGCCTGGACTTTGTTGTAATCGATTATGAAGACTATATTATCAAGCCTATACTGGGAGGCTGCCATGAATGCTTCCCATACAGAACCTTCCTGGCATTCTCCATCACCTATTATCGTGTAGACAGTCCTGCCTGCATTGTCGGGACTCTTCATGGACATGGCCAGCGCCCTTCCGACAGCAACACCTGGAATCTGCCCCAGCGAGCCTCCGCTTATTTCTATTCCTGGCGTCTTCGACATGTCAGGATGTGATTCAAGAATGCTTCCCCATTGTCCATAGTACTTCAGCTCATCAATGCTGAAATAACCAAAAAGTGCCAATACTGTATACAGGGCAGGACATGCATGGCATTTGGAAAGATAGATGACATCCCGCTTATCCCAATCAGGATCGTTCGCATCAAAGCGTGCTGCATAATTGAACAGTACGCTGAGTATTTCCGTTTCTGACATCGAACCTCCGGGATGTCCTAGAGAACCACATGTCATTTCATAGGTTGTTATGCTCCGTATGAGGTAAGCAAGTGTTTCTGTATTATCCAGCAGATCCTGATAGTCCTTATGGAATGAAAGGGAATCATAGAAATTCCTGGTATCACTTCTCCAAGGCTGCCATAATTCACTCAGCCTGATCCGTTCGCTGAATTTCTTGGTATCCATGTGCAAACCTCCAATGCTATGTATACATTTCAACTATTATTGTTTGGATAAGAATACAATATTGTCAAATAGAATTTTAAACCAGCTTTATGACCCGATATTGCAATTTGATTCACCTTAACCGAATTTTGGATTTAATTATTTATTATATAAATAAATAAACGGTAATTATTTATTGCGATATTTCTTGTTGACAGCTCTGAAATGTGATGTATACAATTTTTATAACAAAAGGAGAAAAACCATGAAAAGGAGAGTTGTTTTTACACTGCTTATCGTATTCTGCTGTGTTGCCGTTTTTGCCTCAGGACGGTCTGAAGACGGTACATATACGATAAAGATCGGTACAACGAATCAGGCAGGACACCCGATTACTACTTCCTTGAAATACTTTGGCGAGCTTGTGGAGGAATATTCAAACGGCACGTTGAAAGTCGAAGTATATTCGGATGGACAGCTTGGCAATGAAAGGGACCTAATCGAGGGTGTTTCAATCGGTACTATGTATATGACACTCTCTTCGACAGGTCCTGTAGGATCCTTTGCCCCAAAGATGGAAGTCCTGAACCTTCCGTACCTATTCCGGGACAATGAACATGCCTATGCTGTTCTTGATGGGGATATCGGGGCAGAGCTGGCAGAGGACCTCAAGGCGGTAGGCATAAGGAATCTCTGCTATTGGGAAAATGGGTGGCGTCAGATTACCAATAATATCCGCCAGATAAACTCCCCGGCAGATATGAAAGGACTGAAGATCAGGGTGATGGAATCCCCGATCATGGTTGCGACCATAAATGCAATGGGTGGCGCTGCTGTTCCAATGGGTTGGTCTGAGGTGATTACATCGCTCCAGCAGGGAATCATCGATGGACAGGAGAATCCGATCATCAATAATGTCTACAACGGAGCATATGAAGTCCAGAAGTATCTCTCCCTTACCCGTCATTTCTACAATCCCTCCGTGCTTCTTATCAATGAGGCTTTCTACCAGGGCCTGACAGAAGAGCAGCGCAATGCAATCGATAGGGCTGCAATTGAGGCCAGGGATTATCAGAGAGCACTTGGACAGCAGATGGAAGAGGAATCACTTGCCGATCTTGCCGAAAGATTCGGGCTTGAGATCAACGAGAATCCTGACCTTGAAGCATTTGCTGAAGCTGTTGAGCCCGTTTATGAGGAATTCGCAGATTCTGTTGGCGGTTGGGATCTTATCAATCGAATCAGATCTGTCTGATTCCATGACAGGAAGGGCAGCCCATTCCAGGCTGCCCGATTATCAAGGGATATTCATATGAAGAAATTTATTGCTGCAATCGACAATATTGTCGAGTGGATCTCTGCCATCCTTGCAATCGGGGTTGTTATTGTATGCCTTCTTCAGATTGTATTCAGATTCATCATACAGGCACCTCTTAGCTGGTCAGAAGAGCTTTCCAGATATCTGTTTATCTGGATTGTATATATCGGTGGGTATCTTTCCACTAGGTCCAATTCACAGCTGGGAATTACCTTCTTTGTTGATTCCATGCCCAAGACTATCGGAAAGGTTGTAAGCGCATTCTCTCAACTGCTTGTCTTCTTCTATCAGGCAATAGTCGTTTTCTATGGCTTCCAGCTGGTTTCCAGGGTTATGAATCAGCCTTCAGCAGTTCTCAGAGTTCCGATGGGAATTATCTATGCTGCGATTCCTGTGGGAATGGCTCTTATGATACTGCGGGAAGTCTTCAATCTTGTTGAACATAAATCCAATAGGGCGGAGGGTACATTATAATGGCTGCACTGCTTTTCCTGAGCTTTTTCATTCTTATAGTAATTGGCGTGCCTGTGGCGTTCTCGCTTGGTCTGGGAGGATTGATCAGCCTGATTCTTGAGCAGTCAATGCCGCTTATGATCATCCCTCAGAGGCTGGCTACTGGTACGGATAGCTTCGTATTGCTTTGTATTCCATTCTTCATCCTTGCGGGAGAACTGATGAATAGCGGAGGAATCGCAAAGAAGCTTTTCCGTTTCTGCAATGTATGCGTAGGGCATATAAGGGGAGGTCTAGGACATGTCAATGTCCTTATATCGATGATATTCGCAGGTATAACAGGAGCTGCTGCCGCAGATAGCTCTGCTATTGGAAGCATGCTGATTCCCGCTATGGTTGATGAGGGGTATGATGAGGATTTCAGCTGTGCGATCACAGCTTCATCATCGACTATCGGGGTTATAATCCCTCCAAGTATCCCAATGGTCCTTTATGGGGCGTGTACCGGTGTTTCCGTCACTAAGTGCTTCCTGGCTGGGATAATCCCGGGAATCCTTGTCGGATTGGCCCAGATGCTGGTGTGCTATGTCATCAGCGTCAGGAGGAATTATCCAAAAGGACAGCGTCCTACTTTATCCGAGATATTCTACGCGACAAAGGATGCGATACTGGCTATTGGAATGCCTGTAATCATCCTTGGCGGAATCCTAGGCGGAATATTCACTCCGACGGAAGCTGGTGCTGTAGCTGTAGTCTATTCCCTTATTGTTGCGATGTTCATCTATAAGACGATCAAGCTCAAGGATATGAAGCGTATTCTTATGAAGACTGTAGAGGGTACAGCGACTGTTATGCTCATAGTCTCGGCAGCTTCACTCTATAGCTGGTTCATTACCTATGTTAATATCCCGACTATACTTGGGAATTTCCTCACATCTCTTAATCTCGGACAGTTCGGGCTTCTCTGTGTGATAACGGTGATTTATTTCATCATGGGCTGCATCATGGATATGGGAGCGAATGTAATCATGCTTACTCCCATTTTCTATCCGATAGTAAGTGCAGCCGGTGTTGATCCTCTGCAGTTCTGTCTTCTTACGATCGTTGTTCTGTCAATAGGTCTTGTTACTCCTCCTGTATGTGTATGTACATATATCTGTGCCAATATCGGAAATATATCTCCGGAAAGGGTTGTCAAGAGCTCGATTCCGTTCCTGCTCAGCATGCTTGCAGTTGCCCTCATGATTATGTTGATTCCACCGATTACAACATGGTTGCCGAGTCTTTAGGAGGGATAAATGAAAGCATTGGTATTTACGGATACAGCTGAGATGGTATATAGGGAAGTCCCTGATCCGGTTCTTGACAGCAATCACGATGTCCGTGTTCGGATAGAGGCCTGCGGAATATGCGGATCCGATGTGCAGGGATATCTTGGGCGTACGGGTCGCCGTATCCCTCCTATGATAATGGGCCATGAAATGGCTGGATGCATTACTGAATTGCTGCCTAGTGCTCAGTCTGCTGGTTTATCTGCAGGAGATAGGGTTGTAATACTTCCTTTTGTCAACTGCAGAGAATGTGCTTTCTGCCAGAAAGGGTATACCAATTTCTGTACTTCTCCTAAGGAGTACTATGGAATCCTCAAGGACAATGGAGGAATGTGCGATGAGATAACCATCAATGCTTCGCAGCTGGTGAAAATCCCTTCATCTGTCAATCCGGTATATGCAGCTTTGTCAGAGCCGATGGCTGTTGCATACAGTGCAGCCAAGAAGATCTCCTGTGCGATGGATGAATCGATACTTCTTTTTGGTGCAGGTACCATAGGCCTTATGGTCCTTATGTCCTTGAACGCCCGAGGGTTCGGTAATGTCGTTGTCTCTGATGCCAATCCCCGCCGTTTGGATAAGGCCTTGAAGCTCGGTGCAAAGCATGTACTGCAGCCAGCTCAATTGAAGGAATATGTGATTGAAAACGGGAGATTCCACTATGCTATAGATGCCGTAGGGATTCCTGCGACATATCAGGATTCAATCGATAGTACAGAGAATAGCGGAGAGATAGTCTGGGTTGGCAATGCCTGCAGGACCTTTGAGCTTCCGATTCCTGACTTGGTCATGAGAGGGCTTACTCTTAAGGGGTCGTTCATCTATACCGAGGATGAAATCAAGGAGGCTATCGGGATAATCGTGAAGGACCCTGAAAGATTCTCTGCCCTTGTGGAGCTTATTGCACCGATGGCCAAAGGTCCAGAAGTCTTCCATCGTCTTGCTGTGGATAAAGAGGATGTCATAAAAGCAGTGCTTACCAATGATTAGTATTCGGCGCTGATTGATTCCGGTTGCCCCTGCAGCTTTCTGGCGGAGCTGTGGGGGCGTTGTTATTGAAGCTTGATTGCTTCACGCATTGTCCGGACATCCTAGCAATACCCCGGAAGAACAGAGGACCTCCTCATAAAGATTCCTTATATGGTTAAGCATTTTCTGCTTCGCCTCTTCCGGTTTATTCAGGATAATCAGATTGGCCATTTCTATATGCTCTTCCATGTTCGTTTCAAGCCTGTTTTCCATGGCGCAGATACCCATACGGAATCTGTGCCATTGGAGATTGAGGTTCTTCACTATATCATCAGCTCTTGGATTCTCTGCCATCCTATATATCAGATTATGGAATTTCTGATCCAGCTTATCCCATTCAGGGAAAATGCTGTCATGCGTTATATTGTTATTCTTGATTTCTGTCAGAAGGGAATGTATTTCATTCCGTATCTCCACCATCTCCTTTTTCTGCAGTACTGTCTGACGGTTTGCTGCATACTTTATCATATCCCCTTCGATTGATAGCTTGAGCTCGAATATCTGCTGTATATCCTCGAATGTAAATGATGGAACCTTCTTCCTTCCGTTTATGGAAATGATAATCCCTTCTTGTTCCAGCGTTCTCATTGCTTCGCGTATCGGGGTTCGGCTTAGACCAAGCTCCTTTGATAGCATCATTTCGGAAATATTGTCGCCTGGTTTGATTTTCAGATCGAAAAGCATTTCCTTTATCTTGGCGTAGGCAATGTTATATGCATTGGAAGTATCTTTCTTTTCCATACAGTACAATATCATATATGAATTCTTCGGTTTGGGCATCTTGAAATTGCTGTATGATTCCCTGTTCTTCACTCTTCTGGAGTGCTCTTAGGTACATGGGCTGCAAAGCCGGATCCTGTTCGCCTCTGCCTGTTCTTGACAGCTGCCGCATTATGCCGCTATCTTTCCTGCAGTATTCTGCATGAAGCAGGAAGGAGAGGCCGTAGCCTCAGGAATGCATCCAATAAAGCTGCCTGAAGCTTCCATGAAGGGGCTGGCGTGGCGGCATAGCGCATCAGGAACCCTTCTTTATGAGAAAGAGCATCGCACTGCTTCTGGTTGCAGCCATCTTCATCCCGCTATCCGCCTCGGCTGTCCAGGAAGAGGAAATGAGCCCAGGAAGCAGCCGGATCATAACCGATGTCTGGAACCGTGAAGTCGCTGTTCCCTCTGAAGTCATCTCGATAGCAGCCATTGGGCCCATGGGGCCTCGCATGGCTGCGTATCTTGATGCCGTGGATATGCTTGTCGGTGCTGAGGACAGCGATATAAGGGCAGAGTCCGCGCGGTATGACTACAGTCCGGTCTATCATGATGCGCTGAGCGCTCTTCCAAGTGTAGGGACAGGCGGTGGGAGCGGGGAGAACAATGCATATCCTGAGGAGCTCATAATGCTTCAGCCTGATGTGATATTGGCCGGATTCGATGCAGCTGCATGCGATGAGCTGCAACGCCAGACAGGCATTCCTGTCGTGAGCATCAGGTACCGCACCCAGGGATTCATCGATGAAGGATTCTACCGTTCCCTCAGGATATTCGCCTCGGTAATCGGGGCAGAGGATCGCTGCGAGGAGATCCTGTCATATATCGATTCATGCAAGGCTGATCTTTCGGAGAGGACCTGCGATATCCCGGATAGCGCCAAGAAGAGGGCATACACCGGTGCTGTCACATTCAATGGACGCCACGGGTTCACCTTCACATATGTCGGTTTCCCGGCATTCGATGCCATAGGGGCTATCAATGTCGCCGATGCGCTTCTTGAAGAGCAGACAGCCGAGGCGGTGGAGAGGGCGGCCTCTTCCGGTACTGCATATATAGGGAATAATGGGTTCGAGGTGGATCCCGAAGCGATAATAAGATGGGATCCCGATGTGATATTCCTCGATCCCGGCAATATGGATATCGTGGAAGCCGAGTATGATGCCAATCCTCCGTATTTCCATTCCCTCAGGGCTGTGCGTACGGGAGAGGTATATACCATGCCTTCAACGAATTCCGCTGGCCCGAATATCACGTACCTCCTTATGAATGCATACTATGCCGGTACGGTGCTCTTCCCTGGCCGCTTCAGCGATATTGATTTCAGGGAGAAATCTGAGGAGATCATGCGTGTAATGCTGGGAGAGGATTTCCTCTCTGCGATGGAGGAAGACGGGCTTTACTACGGAAGGATCCTGATCGGAGGAGAAAGCTGATGGAAGGGAAAGGAACATACAGCGGATACCTCAGGCATAAGTGGATCGTGCTGATGATCCTCCTTCTCATCCTGCTGGCAATGGGCGTGCTTTCCCTTTCCGCAGGATCGGCTGCGCTGTCGCCCGGCGATGTCCTGAGGGCACTCTTCATGAAGGGCAGGGGGCAGGAGAGCATGATAGTCTGGAACATCCGCATGCCGCGCATCGCGGCAGCAGCTGCCGTAGGTGCGGCTCTTTCCCTTTCGGGCTGCATCATGCAGAATGTGCTGCGCAATCCCCTTGCCTCATCCTCCACGCTCGGAGTATCGCAGGGCGCATCATTCGGCGCAGCATCTGCCATCATCCTCCTTGGCGCCGGTTCGCAGGGCGGCAGCGGCTTCATCCCATCCATCAGCGAGCCGTATATGGTAAGCCTGTGCGCGTTCGCAGGCGGTATGATCACGACAGCCGTGATCCTTGCGATCTCCCGCTTCCGCTCGTCATCGCCATCCGTGATGGTGCTTGCAGGCGTTGCCGTAAGCTCGATGTTCAGCGGTGCGACCACGCTCATCCAGTATTTTGCCGATGATACCATGGTAGCTTCCATCGTCTACTGGACGTTCGGAAGCCTTTCCCGCGCTTCATGGCGGGAGATAGGTGCCATAGCCGCGCTCTCAGCCGCTGCCTTCATCTTCTTCATGCTCAACAGATGGAACTACAACGCAATCGAGAGCGGTCGGCATTCAGCGAAGAGCCTGGGCGTCAACGTGGATCTCCTTGTGCCTCTCTCCCTTGCCGTGTGCGCCCTCATAACATCGGTTGCCGTTGCTTTCACCGGCTGCATAGGCTTCATCGGGCTTATCGCACCCCATATCATGAAAAGAGCCGTAGGGAATGACTGGAGATTCCTCATTCCGGGATCCGCACTATGCGGCGCTGCGCTTCTCCTTGCCGCGGATATAGCGTGCAGGACTGCCGCAGCGCCTGTGGTGCTGCCTGTAGGTGCCATCACATCATTCGTTGGGGCGCCTCTCTTCCTTTATCTGGTGATCCGCAAGGGAGGAAAGCCATGATCGAGGTCAGGGGTCTCTCTTTCTCGTACGGTCACAGGAATGCCATACATGATATATCATTCTCTGCAGGGGATGGTGAGGTCGTTGCCATCCTCGGCAATAATGGAGCAGGGAAGAGCACGCTGGTGAAATGCATTGACCGCATAAGGATCCCATGCAGCGGCGATGTACTCATCGACGGTGTATCCACAGGCTCGATGAGCCGCCGTGCCCTCGCGCGGCTTATCTCGTACACAGCCCAGAGGAGCGAGTGTGGCGGCATGTCCGTATTCGACAGCATCCTCCTGGGCCGCAGGCCTTATATCAGATGGGGTGCAGGCGATGAGGATATCGGCATGTGCGCGTCCGTCATCCGAAGCATGGGCATCGAGGACCTGCAGTTCCGCTGCCTGGATGAGCTTTCAGGCGGAGAGCAGCAGAAGGTGATGCTTGCGCGTGCTCTTGTGCAGGAACCCAGGGTGATGCTTCTCGATGAGCCCACAAGCAGCCTCGATCCCGGAAGCCAGTATGAGATGATGGCTCTTGTTCGGAAGGCGGCGGAAGAGAGGGGCATAACGGTGCTGGCAGTCCTTCATGACCTCAATCTCGCTCTCAGGTTCTGCGACAGGTTCTTCTTCATGAAGGGCGGTACGGGCTATGGATTCTGCTCCGGCAGCGATATAGACAGCAATCTGATGAAGGATGTCTATGGGATAGATGCCGAGGTCGTGATGATCGGCGGACGTCGCTCGATATTGATTGATTAGGTGATGCATATGGATGATATAAGGACATTATGGGAGCGCTGCATCGATTTCCACGGGCATTCGTGCACAGGGCTCCTTACTGGTTTCATGGCGGCGCTCCATGCTTCGGATCTCCTTTCCCTCCGGAAATCTGAAGATGAGGGGATAGTCTGCATAAGCGAGAACGATGCGTGCGGCATCGATGCCCTGCAGGTCGTGCTCGGCTGCACTGCAGGAAGGGGGAATCTGCTCTTCCATATGACGGGAAAGATCGCATATTCGTTCTATTCCCGGGAAAGCGGGCATTCCGTGCGTCTCATAGCCAGGGGCCGCATCCCCGGGCTGGATGGCATGGACATCGTGGAATACTGCAGCCTCCATAGCGGGGAGGAGCTCTTTGAGGCCATGGATACCCGGATACCGCTTCCCGAGAGAGCCCGCATCTTCGATTCATATATCTGCGATGGCTGCGGAGAGCTGGCTGGCGCCAACTGGATGCATCTGCAGAACGGGAAGAAGCTATGCCCTGACTGCTATGTGAAGTATGATAGATTCCGTATCTGATGGAGGCTCTATGACACTTGATGGTTTCTTCAGGGAGAACAGGAAGCTTGCGCTTGCCTTCTCCGGCGGCACTGACTCCGCCTACCTTCTATATGCTGCCATCAATGCAGGAGCCGATGTTGCAGCCTACTATGTGAAGAGCGCATTCCAGCCGCAGTGGGAGCTCCGTGATGCCGAGCGGCTGGCAAGGCAGCTCGGTGCGCGTATGCGCGTGCTTACCATCGATGTGCTCTCATCCGATGATATCGCCTCGAATCCACCTGCCAGATGCTATCATTGCAAGAGGATGATCATGGACGCGATCCGCAGGGCTGCTGAAGACGATGGCTATACCCTCATGATTGATGGAACGAATGCCAGCGATGATGCGGGGGACAGGCCTGGCATGAGGGCTGTGGCTGAATATGGCGTGCGGTCTCCTCTCCGGGAATGCGCGATTGCGAAGTCCGATGTCCGGAGGCTCTCTAAGGAAGCGGGGCTCTTCACATGGGACAAGCCTGCATATGCCTGCCTTGCAACAAGGATCCCTTCAGGGGAGGCCATAGACATGGACAAGCTGGAGAAGACTGAGAAGGCGGAGGATTTCCTTTCATCCATCGGCTTCTCCGATTTCCGCGTGCGCCTTCTCTCGGGCTGCGCGCGTATCCAGGTAAGGGCAGGGGAGATACCTCTTCTCATGGAGAAGCGGAAGGAGATAGCAAAGGAGCTCGGAGCGATGTACAAAGCCGTGCTCTTCGATATGGAGGCCAGGGATGAATGACATAAGGGATCTTCTTGCGGGTGTGAGGAATGGAAGCATCAGCATGGATGAGGCAGTGCTGGAGCTCAAGAAGAAGCCTTTCGAGGATATAGGCTTTGCCAAGGTCGACCTGCACAGGCGTCTCAGGCAGGGAGCTGCCGAAGTCATCTACGGACAGGGCAAGACTCCGGAGGAGATCGTGGGGATACTTGAGGCGATGCGGGACAATGGGCAGGAGCGGGTGATCATAACCAGGCTGGCGCCGGAGGCAGCGGCAGAAGTCTCCGCCTCTTTCCCGATCGAATACCATGGGAAGGCCAGGATAGGGCTGGCCGGAGGACTGCCGGAGGCCGATGGCAATGGGATCGTTGTCGTAGCGACCGGCGGCACCAGCGATATCCCTGTTGCTGAGGAAGCCGCAGTGACGGCAGAGGCCCTCGGGAATGATGTGGTGCGCCTTTATGATGTCGGGGTTGCCGGGCTCCATCGTACGCTCAGCCATCTCGATGAGATAATGAGCGCCAGCGTGATAATCGCAATCGCAGGTATGGAAGGCGCCCTTGCAAGCGTGCTGGGCGGACTTGCTGACTGCCCTGTGATAGCTGTTCCGACAAGTGTCGGCTATGGTGCTGCATTCGGAGGCCTTGCCGCGCTTCTCTCGATGCTCAATTCCTGTGCAAGCGGGGTGTCGACAGTGAATATAGACAATGGGTTCGGCGCGGGCTACCTCGCCAGCATGATAAACCATATAAGAGGAAAGGAAGGAAGATGAAGACGCTTTTCATTGACTGCGGCATGGGAGCCGCAGGGGATATGCTGACAGCAGCGCTCCTTGAGCTGCTCCCGGACAGCGATTCGTTCATCAGGGATTTCAATGCACTTGGCCTGCCAGGTGTTGTGATGAAAGCCGATAGGGCCGTGAAGTGCGGGATAACCGGTACCCATGTATCCATGCTCGTCGACGGGAAGGATGAGGAAGGCTGCCACGAGCATGAGCATTGCCACGAGCATGGGCATTGCCATGAACATGGGCATTGCCACGAGCATGGGCATTGCCATGAACATGGGCATTGCCATGAGCACGAGCACAGTCATGAACATGAGCATTGCCATGAGCATCATCACCATGGCATGGATGATATAGAGCATATCGTGTTGCAGCATCTTGATCTGCCACAGCGTATCAAGGAGGATATCATGGCTGTATTCTCACTTGTCGCGGAAGCTGAGAGCCATGTGCATGGCGTGCCTGTCCCGGAGATACATTTCCATGAAGTCGGCACGATGGATGCCGTCGCTGACATAGCAGCGGTATCGATGCTCATGGACAGGCTGCAGCCTGATGAGGTGGTTGTCTCTCCCATCCATGTAGGCTTCGGTCATGTCAGATGCGCCCATGGCATACTTCCCGTTCCTGCTCCTGCAACTGCGTATATCCTTTCCGGCATCCCGTATTCAGCAGGGAATGTGGAGGGGGAGCTCTGCACCCCCACAGGCGCAGCCCTTCTCCGCCATTTCGCTTCGCGCTTTGCGCAGATGCCGATGATGAAGGTCAATGGAATCGGCTACGGCATGGGAACCAGGGATTTCGGCACTGCCAACTGCGTGAGGGTCATGATCGGCGAGAGCGAGGGCAAGGAGGATTCCGTCATCATGCTTTCATGCAATATCGATGATATGACAGGCGAGGCACTCGGATTTGCGATGGATATGCTTTTCGCCGAAGGTGCGCTTGATGTATGGACGTGCGCTATCGGGATGAAGAAGTCGCGTCCTGGAATCATGCTTTCCGTGCTCTGCCTGAAGGACGATCAGGAGCGGTTGGCCAGGACGGTATTCCGCCATACATCGACGCTAGGCATAAGGATCGCGGAATGCAGCAGGGCAGTCCTGGACAGGTCATCATCCGAAGTCGAGACACCGTATGGCAGGATCCGCATGAAGACCTCCAGTGGATACGGAGTGATCCGCAGGAAGGCGGAATATGATGATCTTGAACGGATAGCCCGTGAGAAAGGCATCACGCTGGAAGAGCTTTCCGGGGAACTCCGGGGGTAAGGCAATGCAGAGGAGGGGAGACAGGCTTCTGCCTCCTCTCCGGGCAGGATCAGTCTGCCGTTATGAAGACTGTCTTCGTGCTCTCATTCCTCGCTATCGTATAGCCCCCGTCATAATGTCCGTCCGGAGTCTTCTCTGTTACAGGACGAGGCGGGACATGCAGCGTAATCCTGAGTGTCGCGGATGCAGCAACCCGTTCACACCATGCGGGTTCTATCAGGATAATCAGCAAAGCAAGCAGAACAATGAAGCTTACAAGGAACTTTCTCATGATATCCTTAATGCGCCTTTGCTCTCAGATTCGGACAACATCCTCCTTGATCTCTGTTATATGGCAGCAGCCGCATAGGCTAGGCTGTCCCGTACATGTCTATAATTTAAGCATAGTTCCTGTATAAAGGAAGAGCGGCGATGGCTGTTTTATGACATTTTTCTGGAATTTATCCAAAACCGCACGATATGCCAGAAACTCAGGTTAAGCAATGGTTAATTCCTGCCTAAGCAATGCAATATGCATATGATTCAATGGAAACTGCACAGAACAAGAATGAGCAAAAATTTGCTCATTCTTGGCCATATCCTGCAAATCCGCCATGCAGCAAGCCGCGCAGCCCGTGGCGGTAAATGAATACCCTCCCTGTTGCAAGGGGGATCAGGATGCAGCGTGGGATCGGGTGCCTACCAGATGATCGGAGACTGCCCCGTGCTTCTGAGGAATTCGTTGCAGCGCAGGAAATGCCCGTTCCCGAAGAAGCCGCGGCTGGCGCTCAGCGGACTCGGATGCGGGGATTCAAGGATCAGATGCACAGGCTGGGAGATCAGCGCCTTCTTGCTCCGGGCATAGCTTCCCCACAGCATGAAGACCTTCGGCCGGGGATCGTCCCCAAGCGCCTTTATGGCTGTATCCGTCAGCGTCTCCCATCCTCTGCCGGCATGCGAAGCCGCCCTGTGCGCTTCTACCGTAAGCGTGCTGTTGAGAAGCAGCACTCCCTGCTCGGCCCAGCGCGTGAGATCGCGGGACCATGCGCCCTGCTCGACACCTTCGGCTATTATCTCCTGATGGATGTTCCTGAGTGAAGGCGGCTCATCCGTATCCTCATGCACGGAGAACGATAGCCCCATCGCCTGCCCCTCCTCATGATATGGATCCTGGCCGACTATTATGACCTTCGTATCGGCAAAGCCCGTCAGGCGGAATGCCGTGAATATCTCATCCATCGGAGGATATATCCTCTTCGTTGAATACTCCCTTTTCAGGAACTGCCTCAGCTGGAGATAGTATGGCTTTGCCTGCTCCTCATCGAAGAATGGCTGCCAGTCATTGCCGACTCTGATCATCCCGGGCCTCCTTCCACCATGATTCTACCTCCCTGCGCTCCTTTCTTCCAGATGCACTATAATATGCTCATGTTTTCATCTTGCTTTAATCATCGCTGCCTATCCTTAAGGAGGAGGGCAGTATGAGGGTGCTGGTCGCAGAGGATGAGCAGGAGCTCTGCAGGCTGATAAGAAGAAGGCTGGAGGATGAGAAGTACGCGGTCGATGCCGTCAATGATGGCAATGCCGCATCGGAGTACCTCGCATCGGTCCAGTATGATGCCGTCATCCTTGACATAATGATGCCGGGCAAGGACGGGCTCCAGGTTCTCCGTGAATACAGAGCGGAAGGAGGCCGTGCTCCTGTGCTGTTCCTTACCGCGCGCGATGCTGTCTCCGACAGGGTATCAGGGCTTGACAGCGGTGCCGATGACTATCTCGTGAAGCCGTTCTCGTTTCCGGAGCTCCTTGCCAGGCTGAGGGTGCTGCTCCGCCGTTCTGGCGATTCCCGCTCGAACATCCTGACAGTCGGGGACCTGTCGCTTGATCTCTCGACGCATCGTGTTTCAAGAGGGGGACGCGAGATAGAGCTGAGCGCAAGGGAATTCTCGATACTTGAGTACATGATGCTCAATGAAGGCAGGATACTGGCCCGCGAGAGCTTCCGGAGCCATGTGTGGTCATGGGACTATGAGGGTGAGTCGAATGTCGTCGATGTCTACATAAGATTCCTCAGGAAGAAGATCGATGACGGCTTCGGCAGCAAGCTGATACATACCATCCGCGGCTCGGGGTACATGATCAAGGCGGAAGGCTGATGACGATAAAGAAGAGGATAGTGATATGGTACACGGTCTGGATGGCTGTGCTTGCGGCGATAATGCTGTCCATAGTCATCTCCGGAAGCGAGTATCTCCTCAGGCGCGGGATGATGGAGGATATGCTGGAGGAGATACAGGATGCCGCTGAGGATATCATCGTGCATAATGGGCAGGTCTATGCCGATCCTGATGGATTCTTCGATGATGGCATCTATATATCGGTGATAGCACCGGATGGTACCTTCATGGGAGGAAGCCGGCAGCACTGGGATCTCGGTATACCGGTATCGATCGGAAGCTTCAGGGAGGTGGACACGCCATCAGGAGCATGGTTCGTCTTCGATGAGGCCGGCGATGGGGGGACTGTGATCCGCGGCATGGCAAGGGCGGTGTACGGAGATGGATCGTATATCGGGTCGATGCATCTGCTTGCTGTGATCCTGCTGCCGGTGATACTCCTGTTCGCTGCCATGGGCGGCTACTTCATCGTGCGCCGCTCGTTCCTTCCTGCGGACAGGGCGATTGCCGCGGCGGATGAGATAATCGGATCGGATGACCTTTCGAAGCGTATAGGCCTGGGGGAGGGAAGCGACGAGATACACAGGATGGCCTCTGCCTTCGACTCCATGCTCGAGCGGCTTGAGGCGGCCTTCGAGAAGGAGAGGCAGTTCACATCGGATGCCTCACATGAGCTCAGGACCCCGATATCCGTGATAATGGCTGAATGCGAGTACGCCCTTTCGCATCCTGGGGATGAGGCCAGGCAGCGGGAAGCGCTTGAGAATATCCACAGGCAGGGAGGCAAGATGTCCGCGCTCGTATCGGAGCTCCTCTCTATCGCGAGGGCAGACAAAGGCACACTAAGGCCTTCATATGAGGCGTTCAATCTTCCGGAGCTGGGCGAGATGGTCCTTGCCTCGATGGAGGACAGGGCAGGCGAGAGGGGCATATCGCTTGCGATGAAGGCCGGCAGCAGCCTTATGGTCGAGGCTGATCAGGGCATGATCACCCGGGTCCTGATAAACTACATCTCCAATGCGATTGCCTACGGAAGGGAAGGCGGATGGGTCCTTCTCCGCTGTCGCCAGGATGGGGATGATGCGGAGATATCCGTGGAGGACAATGGAATCGGGATAAGCGAGGATGAGATCCCGCGCATATGGGACAGGTTCTATCAGTCCGATGCTTCCAGATCCTCCTCATCCGGAGCCGGGCTGGGGCTTCCGATCGTGAAGGCTATCGCTTCCATCCATGGTGGGTCGGCCTGGGTGGAGAGCAGCCTGGGAGAGGGCAGTACCTTCTATTTCAGATTCCCGATCAGGAAGGAAAATCATCAGATTTCATGATATTTTAATCTTTTCGTTCTAATATATGGGCATAAAAGGAAAAACAAACAGAAAGGAGAAATGATATGAAGAAAGATTTCAGGAGAACAGCAGCGATAGCTGCAGCAGCTCTGGTCATCGGATCCATGCTCTACGCAGCCCCCGGGGATTTCATAGAGAGGGAGAGAGCGATGGATATAGCCCTCAGGGATTCTGGTCTCGAGGCCTCTTCCGTAAGCTTCGTGCGCTCGCATCTCGACCGTGATGACGGCAGGATGGTCTACGATGTCGAGTTCTACAGCGGGAATACCGAGTATGACTATGAGATAGATGCCCTGACCGGTGAGATACTGGCCAAGGACCGCGATGCGGAGTACTGGAATGGCCAGGGATATACGGATGCCCTTATAGAGGATAGCAGGGCAGTCAGCATCGCGCTCGAGGATGCCGGGGTTGCGGATCCAGGCCGCATCCGGGCGCATCTCGACCGTGATGATGGACGTCTGGTGTATGAAGTGGAGTTCAGGACCGCCGATGGCGAATATGAATACAGGATAGATGCTGTCGATGGCATGGTGCTCGAGGCAAGCGCGGAGAAGTGGAAGGCTCCTATCCATCATGGGCCTCACCACGCAGTTCCCGGACGTGGTCCTGCTGCAGCTGGTCCCGGCCCCGCTGTGCCTCCTCCGGCCCCTGCATTCGGCATAGAGGAAGCTGCGGCAGCTGCTCTCCAGCGTGTTCCCGGCGCTGACAGGAGCATGATGAGGATCCATGAGGATTGGGATGATGGACGCCGTGTCTTCGAAGGCGAGATACGCTTCGATGGATTCGAGTATGATTTCGAGATAGATGAATACGGACGCTTCCTTGACTGGGACAGGGATAGGGACGACTGGTTCTGATATCGGCGGGAGCGGACAATGCGTCCGCTCTCCTGTTTCAGGATGCCCTGCTCGGGGAAGCGGCGCTCTTCTCGTATTCGCCATCGTATTGCCGGCAAGCACATCGGCAGCTGCGGAGTCCTCACGCAACCTCTGCCGGATCGTATTCCCGTGCGGGGATGAGGATATGCAGCGCAGCGCTATGGTCGCGCTCCCTGCCCTCAGTCCTCATGGACGATATGCTCCTTCATAAGAGCCTTCGCTTCCTCTATGCGTCCGTCGGATATGAATCTGAGTATCGGGAGATGCTCCCCGATGTGGGCAATCAGCTTCTCCTCTGAAAAGCCGTTTGCAAGGCGGGAAAGCTGTATCATCGCATCCAGCTTCTGGTATGCAGTTGCCAGCGCCTTGTTTCCCGAAGCGGTTATGAGGCCTATATGGAACCTGCTGTCGCTTTCCAGCGCTGCTGCCCTGTTGCCTCTCATGGCATCGAGGGTGCATTCCTCCGCGAGGGATACCAGATGCTCCTCCTCTGCCCTGAAGCGTTCCGCATCCATTTCCGCGATGGCGAAGTCCTCCAGAACCAGCCGGAGCCTGCGCACGTTCTCAGCATCATCCGGCGATATCGAGGCCACTGCCGCATGGGAGCGGGGATACAGCATGACAAGCCCCTCTTCCGAGAGCCTACGGAGGGCTTCCCTTATAGGTGTGCGCGATACTCCCAGCTCCTCTGCAAGCGAGTCCTCGCTTATCTTCTTTCCCAGTCCTATCCTCCCGCTGAGTATCCCGGCGCGTATTGCGGCATAGGCCTTGTCAGCAAGGCTTCCTTCCTTCTTCCCCATTTCCTGAACAAGTTATCCCAAACGATTGTGATGTTCAAGAAGCTTTTCCCCGACCTCTGTCCACTGCCCAGTTGAGCAGGATGAGGGATGTTGTCGTAAGGAACACGCAGATGACAGCCATCGACATTCCAAGTGCAACGGAACCCTGCTCGAATTCCCTTACGATGTATGTCGATACGACAAGGGTGTCCGGGGGTGCGATGAGCGATGCTGTGACCAGCTCCCTGAAGGCTATGATGAATGTCATCATCCAGCCGGTCATAATGCCACGCATTATCAGTGGAAGCGTTATGCGGCGGAATACATAGAACGGAGTGCCGCCTGCAACGCGGCCTGCCGCTGCGAGCGATGGGGATATCTGGGTGAATGACGATGTCACATACTGCACTGTATATGGAACGAAGAGTATCACGTAGGCGATAACCATCATCCAGATCGTATTGTATGCCGGTATTATCCTGTGGATAGTGTTGTAGAAGAGCATTATGCCGATGACAAGCACTATCGATGGAAGCATTTCCGGTATCAGCCCGATTGCCTCTATCGCTCTTCCGGCTTTCTTGCCGGCATTCCGGACAGCCAGGACTATCAGGGTGCCCAGAAGGGCGCATATGGTTGCCGATACCGCGGACAGGAATAACGAGTTCATGAGCGCTGACCAGCCCTTGTCATTCTCCGTAAAGAGCTCCGCATAGTGATGCAGCGTGAAGTTTCCTGCCCTGAGGCCATAGCCGCGGAGATCGATCAGCGATGAGGCTATTATCGAGAAGTACGGGATGACGATTGATACGGACAGCACGAGGATGATGAATCCCCAGCCGGCAGCCATTCCGGCTTTTCCGAGCTTCGTCAGCCCGGCTCTTTGGTTCCTTCCTCCTACGAGGCTGTAGCTGCGGCGCATCGTTATGAAGTTCTGGATCAGCCACATCAGCAGGCAGATGCCGACCAGGACAGAGGCCAGTGATGCCGATTTCCCGAATTCTATGGGGGCGACAGCCGCGTATCTGTGTATATCGGTGGTGAATACATCGAAGCCTATACGGCGTCCTAGCGTTGAAGGCGTGCCGTACTCTGAAATCGTCTTGACGAATACCAGAAGAGCCCCTATTGCATAGTTCCCGGAGAGAAGCGGAAGAAGGATACGCCTTATGCGCATCAAGAGGCCTGCTCCGGATACCGCCCCTGCCTCCTCGAGAGAGGAGGGGATCCTGAGCATGGCGTTCTTCATCATCGTCATCATGAACGGGAACACGTGGAATGACATGACTGCCACGAGTCCCCCGAGCGAGAAGAAGGCATCCGTCATGAATGAAAGCGATGGGGCGAGCTGGGTGAGAAGCCCGCGTTTCTGCATGAAGAGTATCCATCCCATAGAGGCTATGTACGGCGGTGTCATGAATGGAATCATGAATATGATATCGAATGCCTTCCAGCGCGAGAAGCGCGTCCGTGAGAAGAACCAGGCAAGCGGAAGTGCGATGATGGACGAGACCAGTACTACGAGGATGCCGAGGAGAATGGATGATCCGATCATCCTCAGGTTGCCTTCCTCTGTTATCGTCTCCGCTGCCTGGATTATATCAAGGCTGCCATCCTCCGAGATGACAGCCCTTGCGAATATCGAGAGGAGGGGACATACGATGAGGAAGATCAGGAATGCGGTGAGAATGGCTATAAGCGCTTTCTTCTTCATCATTTCCTCCATTCCTCAGTCGCAGAGTCCGTTGATCCTTGCGGCAGCATCGGAGGCGATTTCCATCATGCTGTCCCAGTCAGGGGTTATCTGAGGTATCTCCTGGAGCTGCGTCCTGCCCTCTGCCGGGATGTCCGCACGGCCAGGCAGGAGATATGCATCAGCTGCCATCTTCTGTGCATCCTCTGAATAGAGGTAATCGATGAAAGCCTTTGCATTGTCCATCTCCGGGGCTGTCTTCATTATCATCGCAGGGCGCGGATTGACGATTGTGCCGCCGGCAGGATAGTAGATTGCGAGCGGTTCACCCTTTGCTATTGATGAGTAGGCATTGTAATCGACACCTGCTACGAGCACTCCGACTTCGCCTGTCGTCACTGCATCAAGGGCAGCCCTGTTTGCACCTGGAACTGTCATGCCGTTTGCGGCAAGTGCCTCGAAGGTATCCCATCCATACTCTGTCACATAACCTGCGACGAAGTCCTTGCATGCTCCGGAGAGCTCAGGATCCGGGATTGCCAGCTGGTCTGTGTAGTCAGCGCCCGCGAGCTCATCCCAGTCAGCATCCATCGTTGGGTAGATCAGAGTATTGTATATCACGCCTACAGCTGATGCGCTGTATCCGAAGAGCATCGAATCCCCATCAATCCATCCCGGAACTGCCTTGTCGGCATTTGCTGGCGTATAGGATACGAGATTGCCTGTCTCTTTCATCGAGAGGCCGTCTGACCATGAGGCAAGTATCACGACATCGGCAACGGGATTGGCTTTCTCGGCCTCAAGACGTGCCAGGATCTCGCCTGTTGTGCCCTGGAAGGTCTTCACCTCTATTCCTGTCTTCTCCTCGAAATCCGCAGCAAGCTTATCGGCAAGTCCTGCAGGGGAGGGCATGTAGACAGTGACATTACCTGCAGCCGGAAGACCGGCAACAGCCGCAAAAAGAGCAAGTGTGATAAGAATCCTCTTCATCGTTGTCTCCTTCATAGTCTTACTATTCTTTCTGGTTTTATGTAGATCGGCAGCATGCTGCCGCTTTCTGCTTTGGTCCGGCTTTCCATGGTCCATCTCCGCTGGCTGTATTCAAGATGGATGATGTATCCGGATCCCATGTATTCAGATCCCGTGACCTTCGCCAGGAATTCCTCCGCTCCATCGATAGCGGAAAGTGAGGCTTCTTCTGGACGGAACATCGTCCTGTCATCAATCCAGTTCGAGGCTCCGATGAAATGCGCCGCGAATGCCGTTGCAGGGTGTGCATACACATTCTCCGGGGTGTCATACTGCTCTATGCTTCCTTTGGATATGAGCGCTATCCTCGTTGACATAGACATGGCCTCGTGTTGGTCATGCGTGACGAATACCGATGTGATTCCGAGCTTCCCGGCAAGCTCCCTCAGCTCCGTCCTCATCTCTTCCCTCAGCATTGCATCGAGTGCGGAGAGCGGCTCGTCGAAGAGTATGCATTCCGGTTCCGTGACTATGGCGCGTGCGAATGCGACCCTCTGCTGCTGTCCGCCCGAGAGCTGGGAAGGGTAGTAGGAGATGTAATCGTCGAGCTTGACCTGATGCAGTGCATCCCGGACTTTTGCATCAAGGCCTTCCGTGCGCTTGGCGGCCCTGAGTCCGAATGCGACATTCTCCCTGACGGTGAGGTGCGGCCACAGGGCGAAATCCTGGAATACGAATCCAAGCCCTCTTCTTTCCGGCGGCATGCTGATGCCCTGCGAGGCCGAGAAGACAGTGCGGCTTCCGAAGAGGATCTCCCCTTCATCCGGAGTCTCGAGCCCCGCGATCATCCTGAGCAGCGTTGTCTTTCCGCAGCCGGATGGTCCGAGAAGAGATGTGAAGCTTCTGTCCTCTATCGTCATATCCGTAGGATGGATGACTTCCTTTCCGTCGAAGGCTTTCCTGATACCTATGAGCTGTATCTGCATAATCGGAATACTATTCAAATCCATGTTCCGGATCTGTTCAGAAGAAGTTATTTATGCGTTAAGAATGGCCCCTGGCATCAGCCAAGGGCCCAGGAGCGTTATTGCTGGTATCCGATTATGCTATCAGTGCGTCTGCAGCCTCCTTCAGCGCGGCTGCGGCATCATCATCCGGAGCCTCTGCTGCGATTACGGGATCTGCCGCGAGGACAGCGCCGCTGAGCCGGCATCTCTCCTCCCAGTTCCTCATCCATTCGCCATCTCCCCAGCCGTAGGAGCCGAAGAGGATGATCCTCCTGCCCTGCAGGCTGCCCTCAATCGATGCGAACATCGGTTCATAGGTATCCTCCTCAAGCACCTCTGCGCCCATTGCGGGGCATCCGAATGCATAAGCATCGTAGGAATCCATGTCCGATGGACCGAATACGGCAGGATCGATTACGGTGACCTCTGCCTTTCCGGAGAGGGCGTCCTCGATTATCCTGGCCATTGCCTCGGTGTTCCCCGTTGCGGAGAAATACACCATTGCGACCTTCTTCATATCACCTCCTCAGGCCCTATGCAGAGCCTTGTCAGCTCAGTGCCATTGCAGAAGCATTCGATGTACCGGCTCCTGCACTCCGTCCATCTCCTGATGATCTCCCTGGCCCTCCCCGGATCCGAGTAGACCTTCCATATCCCGGAGAAGATCGCGTTGCGGCCGGAGTTCTCGATGAATCCCTGCACGTCCTCTGCCGGATAGCCGAGGAATATGCCCACCTCATGCGGACAGCTTTCCGTAAGGAACCTCCGCCGGAGCATCTCAAGGCAGCCTTCCAGATCCTCGGGATCGTAGCCGCATTCCTTCAGGATCGTGGCTGCCGCGGCATTGCACAGGGCTGCCTTCAGCCTGTTCTTCCTGTAGACAAGGAGCAGTGGGCATCCTTTCCGGTTCCGCAGCTGGAGGAACGAAAGTCCTTTTCCCTCCAGTTCCTCCTTGCAGCCTTCGTTCCCATCAAGCATGGACAGGCAGACGAGCGAGGCGCTCTTAAGGTCCGCAAGAGTGGGGGAAGCATGGCGCACGATCAGTTCCTCAAAGCTCATATCATCCTCAGTTAGTCATGGCTAACTGCAAATCGCGCAGCCAGCCAGGAGAGACGGGGATGGACCGGAGAAGGACAAAGGGTCCATCCCGCTCTGATGGGTACATCATAGCATATTAGTTAGCATTTGCTAACTGCTTTTTGCTTTTTCCTTCCATTTTCCTTCTGCTTGACACGTTTCCGTTATGGCAATATTGTTTTTGACAGATTTTGATAAAATGTCAGAAAAGGAGAATGCTTTGTACAGAACGCTGGTCCAGCTCTTCGATGAGAGAGCGGCAGAATATCCGCACAGGAATATACAGATGGGCAAGAACCGCCGTGGCGCGTTCATTCCCAGGACCTTTGCCGAGCTGCAGCGCGAGGTGCGGGCTGTTGCGCTTGCGCTCCGCCGCCATGGGGTGAGGAGAGGCGACAATATCGGCATCATCAGCGACAACAGGCCTGAATGGCTTGCTGCGGATCTCGCCATACTCGCGCTCGGGGCAGCTGATGTCCCCCGTGGGCGTGATGCCATGCCATACGAGGTCGAGCACATACTCTCGGTCACGGAGGCACCCCTAGCCTTCGCGGAGAACGAGGAGCAGGCTGGGAAGATACTCGATCTGCGCTCATCGCTTCCTGCACTGAAGGAGCTGATACTGATCGATGGAGAGATGGAGGGGGTTGATGGCATAGCCGTTACGAAGTACGCGGATCTGCTCTCCGAAGGTCTTGGGGCGCTTGATGGGGCAGGCGGCAGGGATGAGATAGAGGGGGAGATAGCGCAGGGGGAGGCGGATGATACGGCCACGATAATCTTCACGTCCGGCACTACCGGGCTTCCCAAAGGCGTCATGCTCAGCCATCGCAATATGCTCTACCAGCTTGGGGAGATCGATAAGATCATAGATTTCCAGCCAGGATGGAAATGGCTTTCGGTGCTGCCTGTATGGCATTCATTCGAGCGCATCATACAGTATGTTGCCATCTATGAGGCCAGCGTGCTGGCATACTCAAAGCCCATAGGCAAGATAATGCTCAATGATCTGCTGAGGATAAACCCGGAGCTCATGTGCTCAGTGCCGCGCATCTGGGAGACCGTCAAGGCAGGTGTGAACCAGAGCCTGAGGCAGAAGAAGCCGTTCGAGCGCAGGATGTTCTCGTTCTTCCTCGCAGCTTCAAGGAAATACAGGTACTTCGAGGATATGGTGCTGGGGCTGAGGCCGCGCTTCAGGAAGAAGTCCGGCCTGCCGGGCAAGGTTATAGGCTTCCTGCCTTATCTTCTCTTCGGTCTGCTGTACCGCATCGGTGACCGTCTCGCATTCTCGCAGATCAAGGAGAAGTTCGGGTCGGCATTCATCGCAGGCATCTCCGGTGGCGGCTCGATGAGCAAGGATGTCGATGAGTTCTTCTCGGCCATAGGCGTGAAGCTGCTCAATGGCTACGGCATGACGGAAACAGCGCCGGTGATAGGCGTTGCGGCATATCCGCATTCGATCCGCGGCTTCATCCATCCGTTCGATGGCACAGAGCTCCGTGTGGTGAGTACCGAGGATGGCCGTATCCTCCCTCCCGGCGAGAAGGGTGAGCTCCTTGTCCGCGGGCCCCAGGTCATGAAGGGATACTATAAGGATCAGGAACGCACGGACAGGATCATAGACCGTGAGGGTTTCCTCCATACCGGGGATCTTGCGGTCCTCGAGGCCCGCGGGGACTTCGCCATAGTCGGGAGGGTGAAGGATACTATAGTCCTCTCGGGAGGCGAGAATATCGAGCCGGTGCCGATAGAGGCTGCGCTGATGGAGAGCGAGTACATCGAGACAGCTGTGGCTGTCGGTCAGGACGAGAAGTTCCTCGGAGCCCTCATAGTCCTGGACAAGAAGAATACCGAGAGATATCTCAAGGAGAACCGTATCCCGTACATAAGCCGTTCGGACCTCTCTGGGATGGAGGAGGTGAGGCATCTCATCTCATCCGAGGTGATGCGCCTCGTATCGCGGGAGCGTGGCTTCAAGCCATTCGAGCAGGTCTCGGGCTTCGCTATCCTCTGCGACAGCTTCCAGCCAGGGCGCGAGCTGTCGGCTAAGCAGGAAGTGAAGAGGAGCGTCATACAGGAGATGTATGCCAGCCAGATAGAGTCAATCTACCGCTGATTGTGCTACGATTGGCTTATGAAGGTTCTTGTCGGTATGTCCGGGGGGATGGATTCCTCCATCGCAGCCTATCTCCTGAAGAGCCAGGGATACGATGTCTCTGGCATCACCATGATCATCTGGAAGGAGGATTCGCCTTATCCATCTCCTGCCTCTCCGGGAAGCTGCTGCAGCCCGGACAGGGATGCCGATCTGGAGCGTATCCGCATGATATCGGAGAAGATCGGGATAAGGCACTATACGGTCGACTGCTCTGATCTCTTCGAGAGCACGGTACTCGATGATTTCAGGTCGGAGTACCTGGGGGGACGCACGCCCAATCCATGCATCTGGTGCAACCAGAAGATCAAGTTCGGTGCCATGGTGGACCATGCCAGGTCCATCCTCGATTTCGATGCATTCGCGACAGGGCATTATGCGCGTGTCCGCCGCCTTGGGAATGGCCGCTACGGGCTGCTGAAGGCCAGGGATGCAGGAAAGGACCAGAGCTACTTCCTCTCACGCCTTTCGCAGGAGCAGCTTTCATGGACGCTCTTTCCGCTGGGGGAGATGCTGAAGAAGGATGTCAGGAGGATGGATGAGATCCTGGGCTTCCATCCTGCAGGGCAGCGCGAGAGCCAGGATTTCTACGGCGGTGATTATTCAGGGCTCCTTTCCGTGGATGACAGGGAAGGCGATATAGCGCTTGCCGACGGGACTGTCATCGGCCATCACAGGGGGTACTGGCATTATACTATCGGGCAGAGGAGGGGACTTGGCGTCGCATATTCCGAGCCGCTGTATGTCATAGGCCTCGATGCCGAGCATAACCGTGTCATAGCAGGCACGGAGCCAAGCACCCATTCCTCGCATCTCAAAGCCTCTGATCCCGTCTTCGTATCGGCTTCCGGCTTCGATCCGGGGAGGATCTACACCGTGAAGATAAGGAGCGCCTCGGAAGGCGTGCCTGCATATGTGGAGCCGGGAGAGGATGGATTCTCAGTATCCTTCATCGGCAGCGTCAGGGGAGCTGCTCCCGGGCAGAGCGCGGTTGTGTATGATGGTGATGCCGTCATAGCTTCCGGAGTCATTGAGTTTGCGTTCTGAGCATCCCGATGGTATCCTTTTCCAGAGGAGGGACGCATGAGGGTCATCATCGAACCGGATTATGATAAGCTTTCGCAGTGGGCGGCGCGGTATATTGCGCGGCGGATGAAGGAACATGAGAGAAGCGGCGGAAGCCGGCCATTCGTGCTTGGCCTTCCTACGGGATCATCCCCGCTGGGGACATACAGGGAGCTGATAAAGCTCTGTAGATCCGGATATATATCATTCAGGAATGTCATCACGTTCAATATGGATGAGTATGTCGGGCTGCCCAGGGACCACGAGCAGAGCTACTGGACGTTCATGCATCGCAATTTCTTCGATCATATAGATATCGATCCTGCGAATACCCATACACAGCATGGCACTGCCGAGACTGAGGACAAGGAGTGCACGAAGTATGAGGAGATGATAGCGGAAAGCGGCGGCATCGATCTCTTCCTCGGCGGCATAGGCGCGGATGGGCATATTGCATTCAATGAGCCCTTCAGCTCCCTTTCATCGCGGACGCGCGTGAAGGATCTCACATATGATACGAAGGTAATGAATTCCCGCTTCTTCGGCGGCAATATCGCGAGCGTGCCATCAAAAGCGCTCACCGTCGGTGTCCAGACTGTCCTCGATGCCAGGGAGGTCATGATACTGGTCAACGGCCATGCCAAGGCAAGGGCGCTCAGGCATACGGTGGAGGGCGGGGTATCGCAGGCATGGACCTGCTCTGCGCTGCAGATGCACCGGCGCGTCATCATCGTCTGCGATGAGCCTGCATGCGGAGAGCTCAAGGTCGATACCTACAGGTACTTCAGATCGATTGAGCAGGCGAATCTCGATCCGTCCTCCCTCTGATCATTCCACTATGATCAGATTGTATTCCCTCGTGCCGAGTCCTATCGATTCGGCATATCCAAGCCCCTGCTTCCAGTCTGTGTCGGGATGGATGTCGTAGAAATGGTCCTTGTGCACATGCTCTGCCTCGGAGAGCATCGTGCCGGGATTGACAGGCATCCTGTTGACGGCATCTGCGCATGCCTGGTCGATCGCTACGGGATCGAAGGATGCGAATATGCCGATGTTCGGCACTATGGCGGCATCATTCTCCCCATGGCAGTCGCAGTTGGGCGAGATGTCTATGGCTATCGAGATGTGGAATGACGGCCTGTCCTGCAGCACGGCCTTCGCATACTCCATCATCCTGCAGTTGAGGATCTCATTGGAGTTGGAGATGCCTTCGACGATCGCATCCTTTGGGCAGGCTGCTATGCATCTGCCGCATCCGACGCATTTCGCATGGTCTATGATGCATCTGCCGGAATCGAAGGACTGGGCCCCGTGGGCACAGACCTTCTGGCAGCGGCGGCATGAGACGCACTTCTCCGCGATGACGCGGGGCTTCCCTGCCGCATGCATCTCCATCTTGCCCCTTCTTGAGCCTGAACCCATGCCTATGTTCTTCAGCGCTCCGCCGAATCCCGTTGTCTCATGGCCCTTGAAGTGCGTGAGCGAGATGATGATGTCGGCATCCATGATCGCGCGGCCGATCTTCGCCTCATGCACATATGCGCCGTTGACAGGCACTTCCGCATCATCCATTCCCTTCAGGCCGTCGGCTATTATCACATGGCAGCCTGCGGACAGCGGTGAGAATCCGTTCTCCATTGCCGTGTCGAGATGGTCAAGGGCATTCTTCCTTCCTCCCACATAGAGCGTGTTGCAGTCCGTGAGGAACGGCTTGCCACCCAGCTCCTTCACCTTGTCCGCGACCTTCTTCGCCCAGTTCGGACGGAGGAATGCAAGGTTCCCGGGCTCTCCGAAATGCATCTTTATCGCAGCATAGTGATCCTGGAAATCGATGTTCCCGAATCCCGCCCTGTCCATCAGCTTCCCCAGCTTGTCCAGGAGCGACTTGTCGAGTCCCGTCCTGAGATCAGTGAAATACACATCGCTTGCCATGGCTTCCCTCCTATCTGATACCGAGCTTCGCTGCCGTTTCAATCAGCAGCCTCGGATTATCCGTCATTATCGTATCGACACCCATCCTGTAGAGCTTCTCCATCGTCGAGCTGTCGTTTATCGTCCAGACCATCACGACGGCATCCCGGCTGTGCATGTCACGGACGAAGCGCTCCGTTATTATCCTCACATGGTACTGGCTTACAGGAACCTGGAATATTATCTTCCGCCTGAATGAGGAGGGGAGTGCATGGATCTTCTGCCTGAGGAGCAGCGGGATGACCTCCATCGTAGAGATCGAGGTGAGCATCTCCGGTGCCGCCCGCCTGAGCTTCCTCAGGTTGTCCAGATGGAAGGAGGCTGTGCAGACCCTGTCCTCAGCGCGACATGAGCGTATGACGTCCAGATACCTGTCCACTATGTCCTCTTCCTGGCTCTTCAGATCGATATTGAATCTCATCCCCGGGCATGCCTCGAGCGCTTCGCGGAGAGTCGCCATCCTCACTCCCTTGCCTCTGAACGGGAACGCGCCGTCCCCCCGTGTGAAGGTATATCCTGCATCGAGCTCCTTCAGCTCTGAGAGCGTATGGCTTTCCACCGTGCCTTTCCCGTCGGTGTTCCGCTCCAGCGTCGGATCATGCCAGATCACTATCTCTCCATCCTTCGTCAGATGGACATCGGTCTCTATCACATCCACGCCCAGCGCGGAGGCCGATTCGAATGCCGGTATCGTATTCTCCGGGAAATACTCCGAGTCGCCCCTGTGCGCAGCAATGCGCGGCATAGGATCAAGAAACGGGTGCATCCTTCTCCTCCCTCCTGTGAAGCGCTATCAGCTCAGCCTTCCTGAATATCTTGGCAAAGCGCCTGAGCTCCTCGCCTGAAAGCGCTGCTCTTTCGATGATGTCCTTCAGGAGCTGGTTCGTCCATTTCTCCTCGTCAGCCATCTTGAAGTATCCCATTGCAGCCAGATGCCCTGTCATCCCGTCTGCAGCCTCCCTTGCGGCCTCATGCGTAACCGGTACCATTCCCTGCCTGTATACGAGTGCGCCGCGGAAGATGACATAGCAGATTATCTGCACTGCCTGCGACAGATTGAGCGAGGGGAATGCATCGGAGGTGGGGATCGTGACTATCGAGGAGCATGCGGCGACCTCATCATCCCTCAGACCGTCGGATTCGCGGCCGAAGACAATCGAGATGCGTCCTTCCGGAAGCGATGATATCTTCTCCGAAAGCTGCTCTGGGGAATATGCGCTGAGCTTCCTGAACTTTCCTCTCCGCCTTGTCGCGCCCACTGTGAATATGCTGTCGCTGAGCGCTTCGGGAAGCGTGCTGAACCTCTCCGCTCCTTCCCATACATCCGCAGCGTGGAGGGCAAGCGTCCTTACCCTGTCCTCGTCATAGACCCTGTCGCCGACTATGGCGAGATCCTCGATTCCCATCGTCTTCATAGCCCGGCATACCGAACCTATGTTGGCGCCATCCTGGGTGTCCACGAGGACTATCCTGATGCGCTTCAGATAAGACTCTGCTTCCATACGGCGAGGATATAGCATATTGCCAGTTTTTGCCATAGTGAGGTAAAATCATCTTCATGGGCCCGGGTATGACAGACAGCACGAAAAGACAGGTGAGGAATCTTCTTGTCTTCATTGCCGGAGTGCTTCTGCTGTATGTGCTGAAGGCCTGCGCGGTATTCGTGATCCCGATAGTCATCGCGTTCTTCATATTCGTCTTCGTCAACCCGCTGCTTTCACGCATGGACAGGCTGAAGATCCCCCGGCTGATCTCGACAGTGCTGGTGATGCTCCTCATCCTGGTGATCTTCATACTGTTCGCATACGTGTTCTTCCTGATGGTGAACATGCTGATACAGCCTGACGGGATCCCTGCCTATGCATCAAAGGTGCAGTCATTCGACAGATACCTGTCGGATATCATAGCTCCGTATCTGGATGAGGATCCTGCCGGATTCTCCCTCCTCGCATTCCTCGATATCGACTGGTACGGGGTCCTGATGTCGTCGCTCACATCGATCTCCGGGAAGTTCATAGATGTCTTCTCGGACGCGCTGCTGGTATATGTATATCTTCTCTTCATAATCCTTGAGAGGCAGACGTTATTCCCCAAGCTCCTGGAGGCGCTTCCCCGCGGAAAGGCACAGAGGGCAGGGGAGATGGTCGCCAGGATGAACAGGCAGATGTCCAAGTACCTTCAGATAAAGGTCGTGATCAGTCTCCTGACGGGACTCCTCTTCTATTTCGTATCGGTGCTCTCAGGACTGGACTTCGCGCTTGTGTGGGGAGTGCTTTCCGCGATACTCAACTTCATTCCCACGATCGGTTCGATAGTGACGACCGGTGCCGCGATCATCATGGCGATAATCCAGTTCTCCCCTGACTGGAGCTCTGTCCTCCTCATAGCGGCGCTCTTCATAATGATCGAGATGATACTGGGCAACATAATCGATCCCCGGCTCCAGGGCGTGCAGCTGAACATATCCCCGCTCGTGATCCTCGTATCGCTGGCTGTATGGGGATATATCTGGGGGCTTGCAGGCATGTTCCTGGCAGTTCCGCTGACATCCATCATACAGATCATATCGGCGAATATCCCATCGCTCAGGCCCATTGCCATAATGCTCTCCGAAGGCCGTGACTACCGCCGCCGCTTCGAGAGGTCGAAGAAGCGCAGGAAGCGCTTCGAGGAAGAGGACCGCGATGATTCCGGGATTCCTGAGCCTGTACAGGATGATGATCTGGAATGATTGACCATCCTGCCCATGGCAGGGATAATCGCAGAGGAGGCCTATTATGGAGATAGTCACACTTGACCTTGAGGGAGTCCTTGTCCCTGAGATATGGATCGCTTTCTCGGAGAGGACCGGCATACCTGAGCTCAGGCGCACGACACGTGATGAGCCTGACTACCATCGTCTCATGGACTACCGCATCGCAATACTCCGCGAGCATGGGCTTTCGCTTAAGGACATCCAGGATGTCATTGCCTCGATCAGGCCGCTTGATGGTGCCCTGGAGTTCATCGCTGCGCTCCGCGAGATGACGCAGGTCGTCATCCTTTCCGATACATTCACCGAGTTCGCTCTTCCGCTCATGCGGCAGCTGGGATACCCCACGATACTCTGCAATGGCCTAGAGGTTGACCATGATGGGATGATCACCGGCATAAGGATGAGGATGGAGAACGGCAAGAAGCATGCCGTAGAGGGCTTCCAGAGGATGGGATTCCGCGTATTCGCCTCAGGAGACAGCTACAATGATCTTGCCATGATACATCAGGCCGATGGCGGCTGCCTCTTCCGCGCACCTGGGAATATACTCCGTTCCGAGCCAGGCCTGCGCCTCGTGACGGAATACGGGGATCTCCTCTCCGAGATAAGGGCATTCATCGATGGCTGACAGGAAGCGCTCGTTCATATTCTCCATCGTCCTTCTGGTCGCAGGCATGACCATAGGATTCCTCCTGCTTGGAATCGCATATACCGGGCCTGCCTGGGTGAAGCTCATTGTTCTTGTTCTTTATCTTTTCATAACCGCGATGGTGATAAGATTCTCACGCAGATACATAAGGCAGCTGTCAGACAGAAAGGGCTGAATGCCGAACTTCGCAGTAAATCCAGATTCTTTCTCTTGACTTCTGCCTATTCTTTATGCAGATTAAATGCAGTTGTTTAAAAGGGGTTTGGAAGGGTATGGATGCCTTTACACAGGAAATGGAGCAGAAACTGCTCGCAGCAAGGGAAGAGCTTCTGAGGAAGCTCAACAGCGAGGGCGATGATTTCCGCAATGAGGCTCAGGCCTCCTCTGGACGCGGCGACTCGAGCGATCTTGCATCGGATGAAGGTGCCTACAGGAAGATGGAGGCGCTCAATGCGATGGATGCGAAGAAGCTCAAGGCAATAGAGAATGCGCTCAAGAGGATAAGCGATGGCCGCTATGGCTACTGCCTCCAGTGCGGGAAGAAGATACCCGAGGGAAGGCTCAGGGCCATCCCGGAGGCTGTCCTCTGCGTGGACTGCAAGGCAGAGAATGAAAGGATGAGCGGCGGGAACTGATCAGCCCCTCATGAACGGGTTGTCCCTTCTCTCCTTGCCTATGCTTGTCGTGCCGCCATGCCCGGGAAGCACTGTGACGCTCTCGGGAAGGCTTGATAATCTCCTCAGTGAGGAGAGCAGCGCGCTGCTGTCTCCCCATATATCCGTGCGGCCGGCGCTGCCCCTGAAGAGGGTGTCACCGGAGAATAGCACTTCCTCGCTCTCTGAATAAAGCGATACGGATCCCGGCGTATGACCAGGAGTGGCCATCACATCGAATGGCCCCGCGGTCTCCCCATAGGGTACTGCATCGCATGGCATGCTGATCTCATCCGGCACGAACCTCGAGAGATAGAACGGATCGATCAGGCGCAGCAGCTCCAGGTTCTTCCTGCTGCCGTCCTCAAGGTAATCCATGTCATCCCTGGATATATATACCGGTACGGAAGGGTATGCTGACCTTATCTCCCCAAGCCCGAATACATGATCGAAATGCCCATGCGTCAGCAGCACCGCTCTGGGGCTCAGGGAATTGCCTGCTATGAAATCGAGCGCTCTCTCCATAGGAAAAGGTGCGTCGATGATGACGCACTCATTCCCGCTGTATCCATATACGATGTATGAATTGGTGCCGTACGGGCCAAGGGTGAACGGCTGGATCCTCATTTCTCTGAGTACGTGACCCTCGCGGTCCTTCCGTTTATGGCCTGGTTGTTCAGCTTCTCGATGGCCTTGCTGCAGTTCTCCTCGCTCATCGTCACGAAGGAGTACTTGTCATGCACGCGGATCTGGTAGATATCATCGCGCGTGATTCCCAGCTCAGCCTGCAGCAGCTTCGAGAGATCCTTCGCATACAGATGCTTCATCTTGCCGATATTCAGATAGAGTGTCCTTGCGCCTTCGGGTATGATCCTTTCCGGCTTTTCAGCCTTCCTTTCCCCGCTTTCCTCGCCATCAGCGCTCACCTCGCGCCTGGGGACGTCCTTCCTTTCTGCCCTTTCCGGCCTCGCCCCCCTGTCGCGGCGGCCTTCGCGCGCTCCCTTCCCCGAAGCAGCCTCCATGAGAAGATACGCTGTTATGTCCAGCCTGCTGAAAAGCGATACGTTCTTCCTTATTATCCCCTTGATCCTCTCGATCTCCTCGGGATTGTTCCTTACAGCCTGCTTTATGGCATCGATCCTGCTGACGATGCTCTCCTCAGAAAGCGCTGTGCTGTTTTCCTTTTCCATTATCTGCTCCAAATGCCTTCACCAAGGCGTGAAAATATGCCCATAAGGGCATCATCCATGCAGTTTCCGATCGGATTACGGACTTTCACAGTCACGAAAAGGATAAGGAGGGAGGCTCTCTTTGTCAATAAAGGCCGAAACTGCTAAACTCGGATAATATGGATGACGGGCTCTTGGAAGATATAGCAGGACGCATTGCGGAGGCTGATGAGCGCCTCAGGCTGTATTCCTATGAACTGGGGCTCAAGGCGGCTGCATGCTCATCCGTGCTTCCCATCCATGTCGGAAGGAAGCTCCTTGAGGCTGCAGCAGGGAGAAGCCGGGAGTGCGATGAGGCGGAGAAGAAGCTTGCAGCGCTCCGTTCGTTCCTCTCTTCCTATGCCGCAAGCCAGGCAGAGCTGGAGGATACGGAGAGGAGGATAGGGCAGGCTGATGATGAGATAAGGATGCTCTCTATCCGCCTTGGCGCGATGATATACGAGGAATGCTCGCTTTCCCTCCTGGATAAGGAGGCCTTCCGCATCGTATATGATGATGTGCGGGAGGATGAGAGGCTGAGGCGTGAGGAGGGCAATGTGCTTTCGCGTTTCCTCCTCCGCGGGCAGCTGAAGGTTAGGCAGCGCGGCGAGGAGTCAAGGTTCCTTTCCTATGCGGATCTCGTGAAGACCGGTGGCCTCGGAAGCCAGCTCGGGAGCGGCAAGGCCGAGGAAGCGCTCAGATGCATACAGGCTCTGGAGGATGAGAGGCAGAGCCTCAGCTGCGATAAGTCACGCCTGGAGGCGATCCTGTCCGAGGGGCGTGAACGGTACAGGGAGGCTGTCCGCGGCGGTGAGGAGACGCTCTCCGGAGAGGCTGCCGCCAGGAAGGCTGCTGAGGAATCGGCCCTCACTGAGTACGGCAGCTACCTCTATTCCCGAGGTTCCGAGTGGGTCGATAAGGATACCCCGCAGGAGCTTCTTGATATCCTTTCCGCGATGCTTGAGGTCCATGGCCAGCGTGATGAGCTGGTCCGCAGCCGAAGCCGCATCGAACGTGATTCCAAGGTGGAGGACTGCAGGGCGATGATAGAGAGCGAGGAAGGGAAGATCGCCGTGCTCGAGCGGGAGAAGGCCCGTATCGACAGGGAGATACAGGCCATAAGGGAGGAGATAGGAGCCCTGGAGGAGAAGATAAGGAGGCTTGATGATGGTAAGGTATAATCTCCATACGCATTCATTCTACTGCGGACATGGGAGCGGTAGGATCAGCGAATACTGCGGAAGGGCAGCGGAGAAGGGCTTCGATGCGCTTGGCTTCAGCGAGCACATTCCGTTCCCGGATGGCAGGCTCTCGCGTTCCCGCATGGCTTTCGGCACCATGCCCGTATATGAGGCGGATGTCAGGAGCCAGCATGTCCCGTTCAGGCTGCTTCTCGGATACGAAGTCGATTACTTCCCTGAGCTGGATGGCTATTATGAGGAGGTCTTCGGCCGTGTGGATTATCTTATCGGAGGAACCCACTTCATCACGCACCCGGATGGAACGCTGACAAGCGTCTTCGAGCCAGGGCTCTCGAAAAAGGATCTGGGAATCTATGCCGGGAATACGATAAAGGCAATGGAGTCAGGGCTGTTCTCATTCTATGCCCATCCCGATGTCTTCCTCGCGGCACGGCCCTTCGATGATGAGGCGAAGGCTGTATCGATAGCCATACTCGATGCCGCAGCGGATCTCGGCATGCCATTCGAGATAAACGGAAACGGGATCATGCAGGGAAGGGGATATCCATCGCGTGATTTCTGGGCACTTGCCGCAGAGCGCGGCATCCCGGCCCTGCTGTCCACCGATGCCCATTCCGTGCCAAATCTCGATGCCTCCTTCGAGGCGATCTCGGAATTCGCTGCCGGATTCGGCATCGATGTGCTGTACCCGGAGGATGGGCTTCCTCTCTCATTCAGAACGGAGCAGGGGAGGAGAATGTCACCTCGTCTCCGCTCACGGGATGCCTGAACGTTATCGATGAGGCATGGAGGGCAAGCCGCTCGCCTTCCTTCCTTGTCCCGTAGAGCCTGTCGCCCTTTATCGGATGCCCGATGGCTGCGGAGTGGACCCTCAGCTGATGCGTGCGTCCCGTCTGGGGCTGGAACCTGACGCGGGTATACGCCTCGCCGTCTATGATCTCGACCCTGATCCTCTTCCAGTGCGTGATGGCTCTTTTCCCTCTTTCCATATCAACGATCTGGTATGGGCGGTTATCGGGATCCAGCCTGATCGGGAGATCCACCACCCCATCATCTTCCTTCAGCACCCCGCATAGCAGCGCCTCATATTCCTTCCTCACCTCATGGGCCTCGAAGGCCATGCACATCGCCCGATGCGCTTCCTTCGTGAATGCCATGACAAGAAGCCCCGATGTATCCATGTCCAGCCTGTGCGTATAGCATTCCACGGGGCTTGATGGGAACAGCCGGTGGAAACGGTATGCTGCGGAATCCAGCTTGCCGGCCCCTCGTCCGGGAACGGAGAGAAGCCCTGCCTCCTTGTCTATCACGGCTATGCTGCTGTCTGCATAGATGAAGTCCAGTCCCAGCATCCTGGGCAGCAGGAGGCCGCATCTGGAAGAGCATGGCGGATGGAATCCCAGGCTGCCATCCCTGATCCTGAACTCAGCGAGCCCTTTTATCTCCCAGCCCTTCCTCAGTGCTGTGTTGATGGCCCTGAGCCCTGCGCAGTCGCCTGTTCCGCCCGGTGCACCGTCAGGAAGCGGGATGTCGCATCCGTCTGCGCATCTGAAGCTGTAAAGCGCCCGCAGCCTGGAAAGGCTCTCCGCCGTCAGGGCCGCCCTCTCGCTGCGCAGCTCCTCATGCCCGGAATCCACCATAGCGCTCAGCTCATGTATCCTTGCATCGTTTCCGGCCATTATCTCCCTCCATAGTGAGACGGAGAAGCATGGCGGGACATATCCTGGTACGGAGAGTATGGCATCGCCTGTGCCTGAGATCGCGCGGAGGACCTTCCGCTCCTTTGATGACGGAGGGGTGGCGATCAGTACAGCAAGCGTCGTATCCGGGGAGAGAAGGGATGCAGGATATCCATCTGAAGGAGGGAATGCGATGGATCCGGATGATAGTATAGCCTCTGCCATCCGCTCTGCTTCTGCCTTTGCCTCTGCTGTCTCCAGGAATGCGATCATGAGGAGAATATATCTTTTTGCGGGGGTTGTGGACAAGCTTCCCCTAGATGTATATAATCACCGTGTTTCCGGGTAGTAGCGCAGGGGCTAGCGCACTTGGTTCGGGACCAAGGGGTCGGAGGTTCAAATCCTCTCTGCCCGATAGATGATATCTGAAACAGGGAATGCGGACCTCGCCAGACGGGGTCCTTTCTCGTTTCCTGTGCTATCATGATCATGGAGGTGCTTCATGAAGGGAACTATCGATGATCTCCTTGCAAGGAGAAGCTCAAGGAAATACAGCAGCCGGCAGATAGGCGATGCCGAGCTTGAGGAAGTGCTGAAGGCCGGTGAGTATGCCCCTTCCGCCATGGGCAGGCAGAGTTCGGTGATGGTCGTTCTGCAGGACAGGGAGGCAATTGCGAAGCTGTCGCGCATGAATGCTGCCATCATGGGATCGTCGTCAGATCCATTCTATGGTGCCCCTATCGTGATTGTCGTTCTTGGCGACAGGAGCAATCCCAATTCCGTATATGACGGCAGTCTCGTGATGGGCAATCTCATGAATGCGGCCCACGCCCTCGGGCTTGGATCGTGCTGGATACACAGGGCATACCAGGAATTCGAGAGCGAGGAAGGGAAGGAGCTGCTGAGGGAATGGGGTGTTCCCGGAGATCTGATCGGGATCGGCCACTGCATCCTCGGCTATGCTGAGGATCTTCCGAAGGAAGCTGCCCCCAGGAGGGAGGGAAGGATCCACCGCATCAGATGAAGTCCGCGTAGGAGGCTCCGGCTGCCTTTGCAAGGTCATCAGGCCGGAGCTCGATCTGGATGCCGCGCTGACCGCCGCTTACGTATATCGTCTCCTCAAGCTGGGCAAGCTCCGAGATGAATGTCGGATACCGATGCCTCATCCCCAGAGGGGAGCACCCTCCCCTGATGTAGCCTGTCAGGCCCATGAGCTCGTCCGCCTTTATGAGATCGATCTCCCTGCTGCCTGTCAGCGCACGTGCCTTCTTCAGCGATATGCCGAATTCAGCGGGGAGGCAGAAGACGAAGACCTCCTTCGTGCTGCTGCGCATGACTATCGTCTTGTATACGCGCTCGGTGTCCAGCCCTGCGCTCTCTGCGGCATGGACTGCATCGAGATGATCCTCATCCCACTGGTATGTATGGACCGTGTACGGTATCGAGAGGCTTTCGAGTATCCTCATGGCATTTGTCTTCATGCCGATAGTCTCTGCATTTCTGCCTTCTTAGGCAAGCAGACAGGAGGAATATCCTATGAAGAATGAGATTGAGCCGGCAAGCACGAAGATATGCCATATCAGATGATGATGCGCTATGCGCTTCGCTGCATAGAAGACGACGCCGGCTGTGTATATTATCCCTCCAGTGACCATATACGGTATCAGGCATGGAGGAAGGACCGGCACCAGCTCATCGTAGATCGTCATGACTGACCATCCCATCGCGATATACAGCGCGATGTGCAGTGCATACAGCTTTCCCCAGAAGCGTATTGTAGGATTATCCCTGCAGCGGCAGCGATCCATATCCCGGCGGTGTACCATTCTGCAAGGGGCGTGCCGGCATATAGCAGTATCGGAGTGTATGAGCCTGCTATCAGCAGGTAGATGCAGGAGTGGTCGAGTATCCTCATGGCTTTCTTGCCGAGTCCCGGCTTGAGGAAGTGATAGAATCCGGAAGCGGCATAGAGCACGATATTGGAGATAGCGAAGACTATCATCCCTGTCCGTGATGCCGGATGCCCGGAAGCCGGGGAAGATGCAATGACCGCCATGAATCCTATGACGGATAGCAGAAGTCCGAGGAAGTGGGAATATGCATTCTCCTTCTCATCCGATGCAGTTGCCGAAAGAGGCAGTGTTATATTCGCTGAGATCCATTCACCCATACCGTGAATGTACGTGATCCATGCTGCGGTGTAAAAAGCGAGATATCACTAATTCACGGAAATGGATGAGGTTAGCTATATCCGGAATGCGCATGGTGGATATTCACTATGCCACCGCAGCGGCTTCCATCCATTTCCATGCGGTATGGAGGAATGCGGCCTTCACCCCTTCCTGCCGGCAGCCAGACTCGAACTGGCAAGGGCGAACCCGGCAGATTTTGAGTCTGCTGTGTCTACCAATTCCACCATGCCGGCATGCCTTGGAATGATAGCAGAAGAGAATATCGCAGGCAAGGGAAATCTTGAGTACATCAGCGTTTTGGCTGTATCCTGTCAGTATGCTTAGGAGATTCATCGCAGCTGTCCTGATAGTGCTGTCAGCAGCCGCTTCAGTATATGCCAGTATCGATGCGACGGCGACGGAGCTTCTTTCATCGGATATTCCCGTTGTCTATGGTGATGAGCAGTTCAGGGAGCGTATCCTCGAGCGCACGAAAGGGGAGCGTGATCCTGTGGGGCTCGTGCTGACAGGCGGATCCGCAAGGGCGCTTTCCCATCTGGGCGTGCTGCAGTATCTCGAGGAGAATGGCATAGTCCCCGATTTCATCGTTTCCAACAGCATGGGATCGATAATAGCGCTGATGTATGCAGCAGGGATGTCACCGGAGCAGATAATAGGGCTCCTTGAATCCACTGAGCTGTCGGAGCTCTTCACATTCACGCTCCCTCTCAAGGGCGGCCTGCTGATACCCCAGGGCTTCGAGACCCTCCTTGAGATGATAATAGGCCCGGATACGAAGCTCGAGGACCTCGATATACCTGTGATGGTGGTATGCGATGACCTTGTCACCAAGCGTGAGATCAGGATCACCGAGGGTGATTTCACTGACATCCTGCTTGCCTCATTCGCGCTTCCCGTATACTTCTCTCCGCATGAATACAGAGGGCATCTCCTGATCGATGGCGGTGTCGTATCGCTGCTGCCGCTTGATGCAGCCTATGAGTATACCGATACCGTGATAGTCTCCACGGCCTTCTACGATATCCCGTCCCTTGACCTGAGGAATGCCGTGACGATCCTCAACAGGGCCTTCGATATAGGAAAGAACCAGAGGGCTGCGGCATCGATCAGGGAGCACAAGGACTTCATTTGGATACGCTGCGCGGTCGAGCAGTTCTCCTTCATGGATTTCGGCAGCGGACGCGAGATGGCTGTGATCGGCTATCGCAGCGCGGTATCGGCAGCGGATGAGCTTGCAGCGATAGAGAGCGGAACGGTTCCATCATCGTTCGCTGCCATGCGCGATCTGTACAGCTCCCGCATCGAGGAGGCTGAGCGTGCCCTTGATTTCTTCAGCAGGGTGGAGGTATCCTCGCCGTCGTTCACGCTCGGCGTCTCCTTCGATTCGAATCAGGGCAAGTCATACAGGAAGTACCTGTCGGATACCGCCGATCTCATGGTCAATGCGGAATACAGGATCCCCGGTTTCGAGCTCAGGTTCGGGTTGGGTGGTGCCTTCGATTTCACGACTCATGCGGTTGCGGGGGCATACCCCCTTGCCAAGGCTTCGATGGCATACTATCCGATGGACAGCATGCGGCTCACGCTTGAGACCGCCGCCACGCTGTGCCATTCCCCATGGTATATCCCGAATCTCTATGCACGGCAGGGATTCGACTGGGTCATCCTGCGCGAGAAGGACAGCTATTCGCTCTCGTTCAAGGAGGCACTGGAGCATACCACGGACTTCCAGGGGCATGATGCCCTGGCGCTTTCAGGCATATTCGATAGCGATGTCAGGATAGGATGGTTCCATCTCTACGGTTCCGCGGGTTATCTCATGACAGCTGACAGCATAGCTTTCACGGATCCGAGGAACTTCCTGCAGCTGTCGTTCAGCTCGCGCTTCTATCTCCCGCCTGCCGAGACATGGTTCATAGATGCAGGTGCATTCACGCGTTTCACGATAGATGGCAGGGGAGAGGTTCCGCTCTTCCTTTCCGATGGCTATGCAAGCACCATGATAGGAAAGGATTCATATTATGACCGCTCGAGCCGCTATCACAATACGATGCTGAGCCTCAGCATCGGCTATGATTTCCCGCAGGCTCCTACATTCGGGGAGTTCCTCATCCTCGAGGACAGCGAGATAGCCGCATACTGCGATATCCTCTTCAAGGATACGGTGCACGTCTATGTCTCAACTGGAATCGAGCTGCAGACCGCATTCTCGATCATAGGGCTTCTTGAGATACCGCTCAGGGTAAGGCTTGGATACGACTCATGGGCCAATGGCTTCGTATCCTCGTTCATGCTGACCCTCAAGTACTGAGGCTGTGCTTCCTCAGCCACTCCTCATCGTCCTCGCCCAGGTCCGTATCCGGCTCATCTGATCCCGGCAGCGGCTGGGAGGCAGGCGCTGTGATGCTGAAATCCGGGAGACTGGGCCTTCCCGGAAGCCTGCCGCCAGCCACTCTTGCACCGCCCTCTCCTTCCCATGAGAGAGGAAGCTTCCCGTTCACGATCCTCAATACGTTCCGCTCTGCAGCAGATGCGAAGGCATCGCAGCTGCTGTCATCGGTGACTGCGCGGAGCATCCTGCCTATCGTTTCCCTGCTGTATACCGCGAAGCGTCCTGGCACGGCTTCTTCCGCTTTCCTGAGCATCTGCTCCGCAGCATCGCGTTCTCCATAGTGCAGGTACACTTCAGCTGCATGGACGTATGGATCCGCAAAGGCAGGGGATTCAGCAGACAGGACGGCATGGAGTATCATCCCTGCGCTCTTCCAGTCTCCTCTCAGCATTGCCTCCACGGCCCTGAGGTCCTCTATCGCGATGGTTGTCTGCCCGGGATAGGAGGAGAGGAATGCCCGGAATGCATTGGTCTTCCCTGCGGAAAGATAGTATGTGCAGAGATTGATCCAGAGATTGCGGTCCCTGCATCCGCCGTTCCTTGCTTCCTCGCAGAGCTTTATCGCCTTCTCCGTATTCCCGGTGGCCCAGAAGTACATCGACAGGGATACCTGCGCGCTGTTCCTTATCTTCGGATCCTTCGATGAGGCAAGGGGCTCCAGGTATTTCCGTCCTTCCTCGATATCGCCTTCCTGCAGCAGAAGCGTTGCGGCCATTGCCTGGTATGTCTCCGAGAGGCCGCAGGCAAGGGCCCTGCTGAAGAGCCTGAGCGCTTTCTTCCTGTCCTCTTCCTTTCCTGTCCTGGCCAGGGCCGTGCCGCGTACGAAGAAGAAGGTCCCGCGGCTTGCCATAACAAGCGATATGATGGCCGCTGCAAGGATGATGAGGGAAACGGCAAGCGGAGCAGTCCCCTGCGCGATCAATATCAGTGCCAGGGCAAGCAGCACGGCTCCCGGTATGTATCCGTATCTCCTCATTCCTTCCATCCTCCCGGCATCATTGCCGCATGTTCCCTGTTATGCTAGCATTCTGACATCTTATGGGAAAGAGGATATTGCTTCATGTCTGCTGCGGACCATGCTCCACAGCCTCGATCGAGAGGCTGCTTGACGAGGGCTATGAGCCGGTGCTCTTCTTCTCCGACAGCAATATCTTCCCTTATGGGGAATTCATGAAGCGCTACAGCAATCTGCTGATAGCCGCGGATCATTATGGCCTGGAGGTCATTCTTGACGACTGGAGGCATGATGACTGGAGGGAGGCCGTGAAGGGCCATGAAGGCGACAGGGAGCATGGTGAGCGCTGCTCCCTCTGCTTCCGGTATAACCTCAGGCGCACGGCAGAGAAGGCTGCAGAGCTTGGAATAGGGTGCTTCACCACGACGCTGACCGTCTCCCGCTTCAAGAAGAGCAGCACGATATTCCAGGAGGGCAGGGCCTTCCCGGGATTCGTCGAGATCGATTTCAAGAAGAAGGACGGCTTCGGCAGGTCAATCGCGCTCTCCAGGGAGCTCGGGCTCTATAGGCAGGATTACTGCGGCTGCGAATTCTCCAGGAGGGACAGTTGAGGAAACTCGTCAAGCTCCTGACAAGCAGGCTCTTCTGGACTGCCCTCATATTCGTCGCGGAGTTCGTGTTCATACTGAATCTCGTCTTCCGCATGAGCTATAACAGCTATCTCTTCTTCGCATTGTCACTGCTTTCGATCCTGATGCAGTTCGCTGTCTTCTCCAGAAGCGAGAAGCCGGCGTACAAGATGGTCTGGATGTTCCTCATCGGCATCTTCTCCGTCTTCGGCGGCGTGCTCTATCTGATGATGGCCAACAAGAAGCTGGGCTATTTCTCCAGGAAGAAGACCAGGCAGTTCCTGCGCACCCTTCCGGATGAGTCGTTCTTCGAAGGCAGCGCCGATGATATGCTCTATGCGGCAGCTCCCGAATACAGGCGGCTCTCATCGTACATAAAGCATGAGACAGGGCTTTCCGCATGGAGCAATACCGAGTGCACGTATTTCCAGTACAGCGAGGAGTTCTTCCTCGATGTCATTGAGGAAATAAGGCACGCGGAGCGCTTCATATTCATCGAGTATTTCATAATAGGAGAGGGCAAATGGTGGACACGCATCCTCTCGGAACTCAGGAAGAAGGTCGCTGAAGGCGTGGATGTAAGGATCATATACGATGACCTCGGCTCCATAAATGCCGTCCCCGCAGGGTATGACAGGACGCTGAGGGGCTATGGTATCAAGGCAGTGGCATTCAACAGGGTGAAGCTGCACATAAATCCGAGGCTGAATTTCCGCGATCACCGGAAGATCTTCGACATAGACGGGAACGTATGCTATACCGGAGGCCTCAATCTGGCTGACGAGTATGCCAATGACGAGATAAGATTCGGATACTGGAAGGACAATGCGGTGAAGTTCAGGGGGGCTGCCGTATGGAACTTCACGTATCTCTTCCTTGAGATGTGGAACGGTGTCTCGGGCGGCAGCGATGACCTCAGGGGATATATCCCTGCAGTGGAGGCGGGAAGCGATGGCTTCGTGCAGCCTTTCGGCGATAATCCGCTCGATGACGGGAATACGGCTGAGGATGTGTATATCCAGATGATATCCAATGCCAGGCGCTATGTATGGATCACCACGCCTTACCTCGTACCTGACGACAGGATGGTATCCGCACTGCAGATGGCCGCGGCCTCAGGCGTGGATGTCAGGATAATCACCCCTCGCTATCCGGACAAGAAGACTGTCTTCGAAGTCTCCCGTTCGAACTATATCCCACTGATCAGGTCCGGAGTGAGGATCTATGAGTTCATCCCTGGCTTCATGCATGCCAAGACATTCATCGCCGATGACGAGATAGCTGTTGTCGGGACGACGAATATCGATTACCGCTCGTTCTATCTCCATTTCGAGCTTTCCGTTCTCTTCTGCTTCTCTTCGATAGTCGGGGCTGTCAAGGAGGACTTCCTCCATACGCTCGATCTTTCGGAGGAGATGACGGTGGAGATGGTGAGCGCGCATGGCATCCTGCAGCGTATGGTGAGGTATTTCCTGCGCCTCTTCTCTCCGGCATTATAGTTGACCGCGCAACCCGGCAATGCTAACTTAGACAATATGAGGAAGCCAATGACAGCAGAGGAGAGGGAGAGGGAAGCCCGGGAAGCCTATGAGGATATCATCGGGGTGTTCTGCTCAACTGCGGATACCGACAGCATGAAGGCCCTTTTCGACGATCTCTTCACTGAATCCGAACGCAAGGATATGGTCAACAGATGGCTGCTGATGACCGATCTCTACAAGGGCAGGCCCCAGCGTGAGATAGCTGAGGCAAGGAACCTGTCGCTCTGCAAGATAACAAGGGGATCGAAGATGCTGAAGAAGGAAGGCGGCTTCATGCGCCGCCTCCTCTCATCACGCTATGACGATCATCTCCACATCTAGAGGATGCGTTCCGCTGCCGACAGGGCCGCTGCGATCGTCTTGTCCATGTCATAGTATCTGTATTCCGCAAGGCGGCCTCCTATGAAGAGGCCCTTCTCGGAATCCGCCTTCTGCCTGTAGCGGGCATACAGCGCGCTGTTCCTCTCGTCATTGATAGGATAGAAAGGCTCTCCTGTCTTCTCATAGTCGACAGGATACTCGCGGCTTATCCATGTGACGGGAGAGGTGGCTCCCGTGAAGTGCTTGTGCTCTATGATCCTTGTCCATGGAGTCTCCCTGTCCGTATAGTTCATCACGGCTATGCCCTGCCAGTCCTCCTTCTCGATCCTCTCTTCCTCGAAGATCTCGGAGCGGTACTGAAGACGGCCTTCCGAGAAGCCGTAGTATGCATCAAGGCAGCCCGTGTAGAGCACGGCATCCGCTCTTTCCTTCCATCTGTCCTTCTCGTCGAGGAAGTCAGTATCGAGGGCGATATCCGCGCCGCTGAGCATCTTCTCTATTATCGCGGTGTATCCATCCTCCGGTATCCCCTGGTAGCGGTCCGTGAAGTAGTTGCTGTTGAATGTAAGACGCACCGGAAGCCTCTTTATTATCTCCTTGGGCAGCTCGCTGCAGTCACGGCCCCACTGCTTCTCGGTATATCCCTTGACCAGGGTCTCGAAGATGTCGCGTCCGACAAGGCTTATGGCCTGCTCCTCGAGGTTCCTCGGCTCTCCCTTTATCTCCTTCCTCTGCTCCTCGATCCTGGATCGCGCCTCATCAGGGGTCGTCACTCCCCACATCGCATTGAATGTGTACATGCTGAATGGCATCGGGAACAGCTTTCCATGGAAGTTCGCGACAGGGGAGTTGATGAAGCCATTGAACGCTGCGAACTGGTTTATATAGTCCCATATCCTCCTGTCCGATGTGTGGAAGATATGCGCACCGTAGCGGTGGATATCTATCCCGTCGCGCTTCTCGGTATAGATATTCCCTCCGATATGGCTCCGCTTCTCGACTACAAGGACCTTCTTCCCTTTCTTCAGTGCCTCATGGGCGACCGTTGCGCCGAAAAGCCCTGATCCGCAGATTATGAGATCGTATTCCATCACTTCCTCCTCCTGCCTTTCTTCCTGTCCGGGAATCTGTATCTTCCGTCATCGCCATCCGAGGTGTCGCGTCCGTACGGCTGGTAGTCATCCTCCCACTGCCTCCGCTTCCTTCCACGTGCCTTCGAGGCCTCGCGGCGGCCGGAGTTCCTCTTCCGGCTGTCCCTCGCACCTCCCTCGGGCTTCGCGCGCATCACTATGGGCCTGCCTTTCATTGAACGGTCGGAATATGCCTGCAGGATGGTCTCGGCTACCGAGAACGGTGCGGATATGAACGAGGATGTCTCGTTTATCTCTATATCCCTGAGATCCTCATCCCTGACACCTGCCTGGTCCATGATTATATTCGCGAGCATTCCCTTCGTGAGCCCGTCCTTCCTGCCGCGGGCGATGTAGAGCCTTGTCGTCCCTTCCTCGTCAAGCGATGGGGCGCCTATGCGGTCATACCGCTCCCGGTTCCGGGCCTCGTCCCTCCGCTCCCTTCTCGATTTCTCCCTCTTCGCCTTCGGTGAGGCTGCCGATATATCGCGGTAGCGGGAGGCATCCAGCTCATTCTTGTAGACGGATGCAAGCAGCGAGGCGAACGCTTCCGTGGCATCCCGTCCGGAGAGCACCGCTTCGGCTATCTCCATGTATTCAGGTTTCGGCTCTGCGGATATGGAGGAGAGCACTTCGTTCTGTATCCTCTCCTTCTTCCTTCCGATGATCTCCTCTGCCTTCGGTATCTCCTCCCGGCGTATGTCGGAGCGGGAAGCCTTGCGGATGTAGGCGAACTTCCTTGCCTCCGATGGTGTTATGAATGTAATCGCCGTGCCGTTCTTCCCGGCTCTTCCCGTCCTGCCCACGCGGTGGATATAGATCTCGGGATCCTGCGGGATGGTGTAGTTGATCACATGCGTAAGATCCTGGATATCGAGACCCCGGGCGGCAACATCGGTTGCCACGAGTATGGATAGCTGATGCTCCTTCATCCTGCGGAGTATCATCTCCCGCTCCCTCTGCGACAGATCGCCATGCAGCGCTGCTGCGTCATAGCCCCTGTCATGGAGCTTCTGCCCGATCTCATCGCACTGGAGCTTCGTCCTGCAGAACACGACACCGTAGAAATCGCTCTCCCTGTCGATTATCCTCGTAAGCGCCTCGAGCTTATCGCTTTCCCTGACCTCATAGTAGATCTGGTCAGTCGACAGCGCGGAGGCATCCTGCTTCTGCGTCCTGATGATCTGGGGATCCGACATGAAGCTTTCCGCGAGCTTCATGATCTCCGGCGGCATCGTTGCGGAGAACAGGAGCATGCGCTTCTTCTCAGGCACTGCCCTGAGGACCGCTTCTATATCATCTATGAAGCCCATGTCGAGCATCTCGTCAGCCTCATCCAGCACAAGGAATCCAAGCCTGCTGAGATCAAGCGAGCCGCGCCTTATGTGGTCGAGTATCCTTCCCGGAGTGCCTACTACGATGCTGACGCCTCTCCTGAGCCTCTTCAGCTGCTGTGTCATGCTGGCGCCGCCGTAGATCGGGGCTATGCCTATCGTGCGCTTCCCCCTCAGCGAGCTCATTTCCTCGCTCACCTGGCTTGCCAGCTCCCGTGTCGGGACGAGTATCAGCGCCTCTACCGCTTCCTCCCTGCCTTTCCCTACCGTTTCGAGTATCGGAAGCGCGAATGCGGCTGTCTTCCCTGTCCCCGTCTGGGCCTGTCCCACTATCTCCGTGCCTTCCTGAAGCAGGAGCGGAATGGCCCGCCTCTGTATTTCCGTAGGCTCCTCGAAGCCTTTTTCCCTCAATGCAGCAATGGACTCCTCGCTGAGTCCCAGTTCTCTGAATCCTTCAAGTTCCATCTCATACGGATTATGTACCACATGCGGCCTTACAGCAACCGCCTGCTTTTTCCTCCGTATTGCCTTCCTTGTGCCTGTTTCCTGCCTAAAGCTCTTTTTTCTGAGGCGTGAGCGTGGTAAACTCCTCCATCATATCCAGAGTGCGGAGGGTGAGATGAAGAATGTGGCATACAGGGACGCTTGGCGATTCCTTGATGATTTCAGGGGGAAGGAGTTCCAGGGAGAATGGCCGACGATACCCGAGATGTTCCATATAACGGTGCTGCGCTATCCGGATAACCTTGCATTCCATGCATTCGAACCGGATGTGAAGCTGACATACAGCGAGGGTGAGAGGAAGATCAGGGAAGTTGCGTATTTCCTCATCTCCAGGGGCTTCCGCCCTGGTGACAAGATCGCAGTGTCAGGCCATAACTCGGCAGAGTGGGTGATAGCATACTTCGGCGTCATCTTCGCCGGCTGTGTCATAGTCCCGCTCGATCCATCGCTGAAGAGCAGCGAGATAGGTACGTTCCTCTCTTTCGGAGGAGTCAAGGGAGCTTTCCTTCCATCTGAGCGCTGCGGAACAATCGATAGCATGCCCGGGCTGGCTGAGTTCGCGCTTGAGGATGTGCTTTCGCTCTCCGGACCGGAGACCGCTCTTCCCCATGCCTCCTCCTCGGATATAGCTGCGCTTCTCTTCACCTCAGGGACCACAGGTGTGCCGAAGGGCGTGATGCTCACTCATGGCAATCTTGTCTCGGACTGCTTCCTGACGCAGGCCAATCTCGATTTCCGTTCGACGGATATCATCTATGCGATCCTTCCTCTGCATCATGCATATACCATGGAGGCTGTCGTCTATATCTCGGTAAGCACCGGCGGGACCGTAGTCTTCGGCCGCAAGCTCGCAATGAGCCGCATCATGAAGGAGATAAGGGAAGGCGGGGTCACGATATTCATGTCGGTTCCCATGCTATACAACAAGATGATATCAGCTCTCATGGATGGCGTGCGGAAGAAGGGCAGGGCAGTATACTTCACAGTGAAGCTGATGATGAAGCTTTCCGGAGCGATAAAGGCGCTGACAGGCTGCAATCCCGGACGGAGGATGTTCCGCCATCTTCTCGAGAAGCTCTCATTCGAGAACATGAGGATGTGCATCTCGGGAGGCGGTCCGCTTCCGGCATCGACATTCAGGATGTTCAATGAGCTCGGTGTTGATTTCGTGCAGGGATATGGGCTGACAGAGGCTTCACCGATCACCCATGTCAATCCTGTTGAGGCTTTCCGTGTCGAATCGGTCGGGAAGAAGCTTCCGATGACAGAGGTGAGGATAGCCGACCCTGATAGCGACGGCAACGGCCTGATAATGATCAAGGGGCCGATGGTGATGATGGGCTATTACCGCAATCCGGAGGCAACGGCAGAGGTGCTCTCATCCGATGGCTGGCTCAATACAGGGGATGTGGGGCATCAGGATAAGGATGGCTACCTGTATCTCACTGGCCGTGCCAGGAACATCATCGTCACAGAAGGCGGCAAGAATGTCTTTCCGGAGGAGGTAGAGGATCCTTTCCAGCTATACAGCGAGATAGATCAGGTCTGCGTCCTCGGCTATATGGCCGACAAGGCGATGAAGAAGGAAGGGATAAGGATAATCATCGTTCCATCGGAAAGCTTCATTGAATCCAGGAACGGCCGGAAGGAGGACATAGAGAAGCGTCTTTCGGAGATCGTGGATGCCGTTAATCGCTCCGCGACCTCATCGAAGCGCATAACGAAAATCACGGTTTCGTATGAACCGCTGCCGATGACAAGCACGAAGAAGGTGAAGAGAGAGGAAGTGAAGAAGCTGTTTGCTGATAGGTAATTCATTATAAGGCAAATGATTGAGTGAATTGCTGGAAAATTATGCCTCAGGCAGTTGACAATTCTTCCCGATTCTGACATATTCGTTGTCGTTGAAATTGCTAGGTAAACGCCTCGATTTCCATCATGGTGGAAGTAGTTCAGCGGTAGAGCGGCAGATTGTGGATCTGCTTGTCGAGGGTTCGATCCCCTTCTTCCACCCAACTACCTCCAATGGAGGAAGCGCGCTCTTAGCTCAACGGATAGAGCGTCGGACTTCGAATCCGCAGGTTGTAGGTTCGAGTCCTACAGGGCGCATGTTTGGGCCGCTAGCTCAGCTGGTAGAGCAGCAGACTCTTAATCTGCGGGTCAAAGGTTCGATCCCTTTGCGGCTCAGAGCACCGCGAGAGTGGTGAAATTGGTATACACGCTAGTCTTAGGAACTAGTACCTCGGTGTGCGGGTTCGAGTCCCGCCTCTCGCACGAAACCTAAGTCGAGCAGTTCTGCGGGAATAGCTCAGTGGTAGAGCTCCACCTTGCCAAGGTGGATGTCGCGGGTTCGAGTCCCGTTTCCCGCTCGATGTGCAAGTCGTCAGACAGAACGGCTTGCACTTTTTCTTTGTAGGGGGGAATGTGCAGTAAGCGCATATGAGGGATCCTGCAGGCCTGAGCAGGAGTATCTGCGATTGCCATATTCCCTCGATGCGCTTATCTTCTCATTATCGGTTCGATTCGCAGGAGGGTATATGCTGAGCGAGCGTCTTGTCGGGATAATAGCTGATTCATTCTTCCGCATCCTCATTCCCGGACTTACCGTGACGATCCCCCTGACTGTGATATCATTCGCATTTGCCCTTGTCATAGCGATAGCCGTCGCACTCATACAGTTCGCGAAGGTACGGGTACTTAAGGATATAGCGAGATTCTATATATGGGTCATACGCGGCACACCCCTGCTGGTGCAGCTCTTCGTCGTGTTCTACGGACTGCCTGGCATAGGCATACTGATAGATCCCTTCCCAGCTGCTGTGCTTGTATTCTCGATAAACGAGGGAGCGTACTGCGCCGAGACGATCAGGGCTGGGCTTGAGGCTGTTCCGTACGGACAGATGGAGGCTGGGGAGTGCGTCGGAATGTCATATATGCAGATAATGAGGCGAATCCTGCTTCCGCAGGCGCTGCGCATTTCATTCCCGGCCCTTGCCAACTCCATTATCTCGATGACGAAGGATACCTCGCTTGCCGCGAACATAACCGTTACGGAGATGTTCATGGCGACTCAGCGCATTGTTGCACGCACATACGAGCCTCTTGTGCTGTATATAGAGGTCGGAATCATATATCTTGCCTTCTGCACCGTACTGACGAAGCTGCAGAGGGCAGGGGAGCGGAAGCTCGGGAGGTACAGGATATGATCCTGAGCGTCCGCGGTGTCCGCAAGTCATTCGGTGATACGGAGGTCCTGAGGGGCATGGATCTGGATGTCGGCAAAGGGGATGTCGTCGCGATACTCGGGCCATCGGGTTCTGGCAAGACGACTTTCCTCAGATGCCTGGATTTCCTTGAGCGCGCTGATTCCGGAACGATGGAATCCGCAGGTGTCCATTATGATATGCATACCATCGGGAAGAAGGATATCGCCGCGATAAGGAAGCGGTCAGGATTCGTATTCCAGGGCTTCAACCTCTTCCGTAACCGCACGGCTCTGGAGAATGTGACAGAGGGACTCATCGTGGCAAGGAAGATGCCGCGCCGCGAAGCTGAAAGGATCGGCAAGGAGACCCTCGGCAAGGTCGGCATGGCCGATTGGGCAGACCGCTATCCTTCAGAGCTGTCAGGCGGCCAGCAGCAGCGTGTTGCGATAGCAAGGGCAATAGCCCCGGAGCCTGAGATCGTGTATTTCGACGAGCCGACATCCGCGCTTGATCCTGAGCTTGCAGGAGAGGTTCTGGCCGTAATGAGGATGCTTGCGGAGGAGGGGACTACGATGGTGGTCGTCACCCATGCAATGGATTTCGCAAGGAACGTATCCAGCCGAATCCTGTTCATGGAGAACGGGATCGTGGTTGAGGAAGGCGATACCGCTGCCTTCTTCGCCTCACCTGCGAAGGAGAGGACAAGGGAGTTCCTGAGGACAGCGGCAACCGCCGGGGAGATGATATGAAGAAAGTTATGAGGATAGCTGCAGTGCTGCTTGCTGCGGCATTGGTTCTTGCTTCTGCTGGCTGCAGCAGGGATGATGAAGGAGATGGGGCAGCTGAAGGAGCTTCAGGAGATCTGCTTTCCCGCATCCAGCAGAGGGGAACGCTGATAGTCGCGACAGAGGGGACATGGGCACCATGGACCTTCCATGATGAGAGCAGCCGGCTCGTAGGATATGATGTAGAGGTCGCAGAGGGGATTGCGGAGCACCTGGGCGTGGAAGCCCGCTTCGTGGAAGGAGAGTGGGATGGTCTTTTCGCAGGACTCAACTCCGAGCGCTATGATATAGTCGCGAACGGTGTCGAGGTCACTCCCGAAAGGGCCGGGACCTATGACTTCTCCACTCCCTATGCATTCATCCGCACTGCGGTGATAGTCCAGGATGGCGATGACAGGATATCCTCATTCGAGGATCTTGACGGGATGACTACGGCAAATACCCTGGCAAGCACATATGCGGCCCTCGCGGAGAGCTATGGGGCGGAGGCAGTCGGTGTCGATGACCTTGCCCAGACCATCGAGCTCCTGCGGGCGGGCAGGGTGGATGCGACGCTCAATGCCGAAGTCACATACTATGACTATATGGCACAGCATCCCGATGCGCCGATAAGGATCGCAGCCCTTACGGATACGGCATCAGAGGTGTCGATACCAGTCAGGAAGGGGGAGGACAGCGCATCGCTTCTTGCCGCGATAGATGCTGCGATAGAGGATATGAGAGCCTCCGGGAGGCTTTCAGAGCTTTCCATGAAGTACTTCGGCAGCGATATCTCAGGCACTGCGGAGTAAGCGGGATTGCATCCGCCGCTCTTTGGGC
>CALXYI010000034.1 GCA_944392935.1 uncultured Spirochaetaceae bacterium | reverse complement strand
CGAGCCAGAAATGGACTCAGCCAATCCGCAACTGGGGACTTGCCATCAACCAGTTCTCCATCGTCTTTGGAGACAGGGTCAAACTATGATTGAGAATTCCATTTACACAGAATTCTTGACAGCCCCTCATAATTTCTTTTAATAAAAAGAATAATATCAATGACTGTGATGCTGGCGAGATATGTCTCAAAATCTCGATTGTATCAAAAGTGTAAACATCAAATAGCCTAGGACCTTTACGCCAAGCAAGCTTCCAGCAAGGACAATGCGTTTTGCCGGATTCGGATCGTCACTGCATGGTTCAATAGCATCCGGAGGGTATTGGGTGCCATGATAATGGATTCTTCCTATCCGCTGTATGGGAAATGATGAAGTTCCTTGTGGATATCATCGTATTGCTGCGGCTCCTTCTCCTTCCGAGATCACGTGCAATGAGCATTCCTGCTGCAGGTTCTGTGGATATTCCCGCGATACGTGCCACATCACTGAATCCTGCTGCGCATATTCTGCCGTTCATCCAGAAGGAGACAGCTCCCGTTTTTCCGCAAAGGCCAGGAATCAGGCTGGGAGGCGGAGTGCCAGATGGAAAGAGAGGGCGGCCTTGCGACCGCCGACTCCAGATATTGAAATCCGGGGATCTGTTCCCCTGCTGTCCATTCTAGGGTATAGGGGAGGGGAAATGGAAGCGATAATCAGGGATTCTCCAGGAGATCACGTCCCTGCTTGCCTGTCATGTGCTCTATATCGAGGGATAGGACGCAGAAAGCAGGCCAGGACGAGTCTATCTCCATATCCCTGTGCTCTCTCGGATTTGCCGGGGCGAATCTGTCCGCAAGCTTTTCGATAAGCCGTCTCTTCCCATCTTCGTCATCGATTATCGTGATCTTCCCGAAAGCAATCACGCTTCTGTATCGTGTCGTGTATTTCTCCGGTATGACCTCATCCTTGTCGATGACGCAGAAGGATGCCTTCCGGCATTTCCTCACGGCATCTATCTTGTGGCCGGAAAGAGCGGAGTGGAATATGATGCTCCTGCCGACAAGGGCATAGCTTATCGGGAGGGCATAGGGATAACCATCATCGCCCAGAAGGGCGAGGACACCTGATGTATTCTTCCTGAGGATGGCTATGCAGTCCTCTTCAGCCAGCTGCTGCGCTTTCCTTCTCATTCCACGGAACATGAGTCCTCCTCTGATGGAGAAGGGCAGGTATGTCCTGCACTCCTGTCAAGCCTTCTCGATCTCGCTTTCCCTGACCCTCGTCTTCACCAGGAGCTCTGTCTTGAGGTTCCTCAGCTTCTCCGAGAGCGACACCTTGTATATATGGGGATTGATTATCCTCTTGTATGTCTTGTCGAATGAGGCAAGCTTCTCGGCTGATGTCCTCTGGATCTCGGGGAGCGGCACGCTCTCCGTTATCCTCCTGCCGTTCTCCATCTTCTTCGTCAGGAGAGGCCTGAATGAAGCATACCTGTCCTTCTTCATGATGAAGAAGTCCGCGGTGGAGAAGGGGTGATGGAACGTTATGTTCCTTCCGCTCTCCATGGTCTCATCTGCAAGCGTGATGAGATCCGCAAGAGCTCCTCCATTCCTGTCGAAGAATCTGTAGACCTGCTTTATGCCGGGATTGGTGGTCTTCTCATAGCTGTTGGATACCTTGAGGCATGGTACCATCACACCGTTCTCCTCCTTCGCGGAGAGCTTGTAGACCCCATTGAGGGAGGCCTGGCTTCCGCCGGTGACGAGATGTGTGCCGATACCCCAGCTGTTGATCGGCGCGCCATCGGAGACAAGGCTCCTGATTATCTCCTCCGTAAGATCGTTGGATACGCAGATCGTCGCATCCTCGAGCCCGGCTGCATCGAGGCGTGCCCTTATTTCCTTCGTGAGGTAGGAGAGGTCCCCCGAATCGATCCTGACACCGATCCTCTTGCCCTTTGCCTTCTGCTCAAGCCCGATCTTTATCGCGGCCTCGATGCCTGAGCCAAGGGTATCGTAGGTGTCTATGAGGAGTATTCCGTTGTCAGGATAGATCTCAACGAACTTCCTGAATGCCTCCTCCTCAGAACTGTAGCTCATGATCCATGAATGGGCCATCGTCCCTGAGACCGGAATGCCGTAGATGCGCCCTGCCTCTGTATTGCTCGTTGACTTCGTGCCGCCTATGAAGGCCGCGCGTGAAGCCGCAAGCGCTCCGTTCTTGCCCTGCGCTCTCCTCAGTCCGAATTCCATGATGGCCCCGTGCTCCTTGATCGCAAGGGACATGCGGGAGGCCTTGGTAGCGATGAGCGTCTGGAAGTTGACTGTGTTCAGCAGCATCGATTCGATGAGCTGCGCATCCATGAGATCGCTCTCAACCCTGATCAGGGGCTCTCCGGGGAATGCAGGCGTCCCTTCATCGAATGCATAGATATCCCCATGGAAGCGGTATGACCTGAGGTATTCAAGGAACGATGGATCGAATAGCCTCAGCGAGCTGAGATAGTCTATGTCATCAGCGCTGAACGAGAGTCCGTCCAGCATATCTAGGAGCTCCTCCACGCCTGTGAATACGGTGTATCCGCCCTGGAATGGATTCGTCCTGTAGAACATGTCGAATACGGCCTTCGAGTCATGATGCTCGAGGAAGTATCCCTGCATCATCGTCAGTTCATAGAAATCGGTGAGTAAAGCGCTTCCTGCCATTATCCTATCCTGTCGAACCCGCAATAGGGTATGAGCTTCTCCGGGATGGATACGGATCCATCCTCATTCTGGTAGTTCTCGAGTATCGCGACAATTGCTCTCGAGAGGGCCACTGCCGTTCCGTTGAGCATATGCACGAACTTCGGCTTGCCGTCATCATCGCGGTAGCGGATGTTCAGCGAGCGTGCCTGGTAGTCGGTGCAGTTCGATGTCGATGTGACCTCGCCGTACTCGCCATCATCGCCGCGGCCCGGCATCCATGCCTCTATGTCGAACTTGCGGTATGCAGGAGCTCCGAGATCGCCTGTCGCCGTGTCGACGATGCGGTATGGCAGGCCGAGTCCCTGGAAGATCTCCTCCTCAATGGACAGTATCTCCTGATGGTATCTGTCGCTGTCCTCGGGAAGGCAGTAGATGAACATCTCGAGCTTCGAGAACTGATGGACGCGGTAGAGCCCTTTCGAGTACTGTCCGGCTCCCCCTGCCTCGCGGCGGAAGCAGTGGGAGAGGCCGGTCATCTTTATCGGAAGCCTGTCCTTGGGGATTATCTCGCCGGAGTAGTAGCCTCCGAGAGTGATCTCGGCAGTGCCGACGAGGCATGTCCCTGTTCCCTCTATCGTGTAGATGTTCGACTCAGCGCCGCGCGGATTGAATCCTATGCCGTTGAGGATCTCCTCCTTCGCGATATCAGGGGTGATGAACGGCGTGAAGCCGTGCTTCAGCACGATATCCATGGCATAGCGCTCAAGCGCCATCTGGAGTATGACTCCCTTGTTCTTTATGTAGTAGAACTTCTGTCCCGCGACCTTGGCTCCGCTGTCGAAGTCTAGGATATCGAGGGCTTCCCCGAGCTGGACATGGTCCTTTGCCTTGAATGTGAAATGCCTGGGCTCACCGTAGAACTTCACAGCGAGGCTGTCCTTGTCTTCCTTGCCGACAGGGGCATCGGGATGCGTGTAGTTGGGTATTGTCCTTGCCTCCTCCATGAAGGCCCTGTCGATCTCCGCATACTCTGCCTCGACAGCTGCAAGCTCTTCCTTTATCGCCTTGCCTTCGGCAATCAGCGCGGCCCTCGTCTCAGGATCGAGCCTGCCCTTCATCTTCTGGGCATTCTCGTTCCTCTTCGCCCTGAGGTTCTCGGCTGCCTGCATCAGCGCAGCCCTCTTCTCCTGATCCGCGATGATCCTGTCGAGGTCGACATCCATGAAGCGGTCGGAGATGTTCTTCCTTATCTCGTCGTATCTTGTCTTCAGTTCCCTTACGTCAATCATTTCCTATCTCTCTCCATAACGGGCTTTGTTCTCAAGCTCTATGCTCTTCTCCGCAGCCTTCACGACAGCGGCCATCACTGCAGAGGAAAAGCCTCCATCCGCCAGTGCCCTGACGCCTTCTATCGTGGTTCCTGCAGCTGAGCAGACTTTCGTCTGCAGATCTATGGCTCCTTCCCCCGTGCTTCTCTGCAGCACGCCGGCGCTCAGGGCCGTATCGCGCACTATCGAGAGAGCCTCAGGGTAGGGGATCCCCTCCTTCACTCCGGCCATCGCCATCTGGTGCATCATCTCGAAGAAGTATGCGATTCCCGAGCCTGATATCCCTATGAATGCTGGAAAGAGGCTCTCCGGAAGGAAGTATGCCGTACCGAATGATGAGGCTACCGAGAGGGCAAGGTCCCTGTTCTCTGTGCTTACCTCATCCGATACAGCTATCGCCGTGACGGATTTCCTGGCCTTGGCTGCGATATTGGGCATGAACCGCACCACATTGCCGGATCCGATATGGTCCTCAAGCACCGAAAGAGGCACGCCTGCCGCTATCGAGATCCAGAGCCCTGTCTCTATCTCCCTCAGCTCCTCATAGAGGGATGGAAGCACCTGCGGCTTCACAGCAAGGATTATCGCGCTGCTGCAGCCCGCTTCCTCCATCCTCTGGAGCGGGATTATGCTGCTGTTCGCTGCAGCAAGCTCCTCGGCCCTCTCCACTGCCTTGTCATATACGGAGACTTCCCAGCCGGCATTGGCAAGTGCCGTGGCTATCGCTCCTCCCATGTTCCCGCATCCGATAACAGAGATCCTCATAGATCCTCCCCGCACCCGGCCATGCCGTCCATCGTGAGGCCTGGATAGCCGAGCTGCCTGTAGTATTCATAAGCTGCGATTGCTGCGCTATTCGATAGATTAAGGCATCTTGCGCCTTCTTTCATCGGGATCCTCAGCACCCTTCCGCTATAGAGCGAGAGGATATCATCGCTGAGCCCCGTGCTCTCCTTCCCGAATACAAGGTATGTATCGGCATCCGTATAGTGCACATCGGAGAAGAGTCGGCTGCCTTTCCTCGAGAAGAAGTATATCTCGCTCCTGCCATGCTCCCTGAGGAAATCCCCGATGCTGCTGTGGATGGATATACTGACATCGTTCCAGTAATCCAGGCCTGCACGCCTCACGCTGGATTCGGAGATGTCGAAGCCAAGCGGGCGCACGAGATGGAGATGCGCTCCTGTCACGGCGCATGTCCTCGCTATATTACCCGTATTCTGCGGTATTTCTGGATTGAACAGGCAGATATTGAGCATGCGGATAGGGTATCACCATCGGGGATTTTCTGGAAGGACTCACCGGCCTTTACGAGTCAGGCTTCTGGCCTTCACCATCCTCGATCCCTTCTGCGAGAGCGTGAGTATCGTCTTCTCCAGCTTCCTCTCCCTTTCCTCCTTCTCCGAGAAGAAGTCAGGCTGCTCTATCTCCTCTCCCTCGTAGAGGCCCGAGATGAAGACACCCAGCAGCCTTACGCCTTCCCCTGTATATTTCGAATGCAGCAGCTCCGATGCTATCTGGAAGATATCCGATGATGAGTAGATAGGCTTTGATGGCGTCATCTGGACAGTCGTGGTGGAGAAGTCGCCGTATCTGAGCTTTATCCCCGCTGTCCGCGGATTCTGCTTCTCATCCAGTGCCCTGAACATCACTTCCTGCGACATCTCGAGAAGATATGTGTCGAGGGCATCGAGGCCATAGACATCGGGGTAGAAAGTCTTCTCCGTGGATATCGACTTGGATCTTGCCTCGCCCTGGAATATCCCGGGATCGATCCCGCATGCGATGGAGGATAGGAAATCACCGCTGCTCTCCCCGAATAGGCGCCTCATCTCCTCCCGGCCCCTCTTCCTTATCTCGCTTGCGCTCCTTATGCCGCGGCCCTGCAGGGCCCGGAATGTAGAATCACCGATCCCCCAGAGCCTCTGCAGGGGTATGGTATCCACGAATTCCTCTTCCTTCCCGTGCGGTACTATCGTAAGGCCATCTGGCTTCCGGTAATCAGAGGCGAGCTTGGCGATGAAGCGGGAGGCGGCAACGCCTATCGAGACAGTGAGCCCCGCCTCTTCCAGTATCCTCTCCTTCAGCAGCCGTGCAGCCTTCCCCGGCAGTGGATAGATCCTTTCCATCCCTGTCAGGTCGAGGAACGCCTCATCCACTGAGATCTGCTGGAAGCCTGGGGCGAATGAGCGTATTATGGACATCACCTCGCGGCTCTTCTCCGAATACCTTCCCATCCTTCCCTTCACGCATATCGCATCCGGGCATAGCTTGAGCGCCGTGGTCATAGGCATCGCGCTGTGCACGCCGTATCTCCGGGCTTCATATGAGCAGGTGGATGCCACATGCCGCGGTCCCGGTGTGCCTATTATAAGGGGCTTCCCCCTGTATTCGGGATGGTCCAGCATCTCGACGGAGGCGAAGAACGCATCGAGATCGATATGGAAGAAGACATCGCCCATACCGGGAGTATAGCATATCGCGTGCAATCTGATATAATCGCCTTGATGAAGCGCCTTGCCATTGCAGCTGCCATAATGATCATCGCCATGCATAGCCTTGCGGCCTTCTCCGTCTCGATGGACAACCCCATAGACGGGCCTTTCGGATCGGTATCCTATGCCGGCCGCTTCAGCGATGTATTCTCCAATCCGGCCGCGCTTCCCCTGATGGAGACGGATCCCGGGCCGTTCGCGATCACTCTTGGCTTCTCCGACAGCTATAAGGCATCGGATTTCCCTTCGGAGAGGCTTCCCATGTTCCAGGACCAGGACTGGACCCTCGGGCTGTCGTTCCTTGCTGACCACATAGCGCTCTCAGCGTTCTTCGGCACCGATTTCGACCGGCATCCGGGGACGGATCCTGTCTTCGATATACATTCATCGCTCCGTCTCGAGCTCGATATGGCCTACGCGCTTCCTTTCTTCTCGTTCGGCGTGAGGATATCGGGAGGGAACAGCATGATCCGCAGCTCCAAGACGATAGACAATATCTCCGGGATATTCGCGAATGCATGGTTCTCACCATTCGACAGGGAATCGGGAAGCGAGTTCTTCGATGTGGGACTGGGCGCGATACTCACATTCGGACCGTTCTCCGGAGGTGCCTATGTCGGGCGTCTCATCACCCTGAGGAACGACAATATATATGTCGGCTGGGATGAGATAGCCGAGTCGTCTACAGTCTCCATATCGCTGGGTGCCGGACGCTTCCTGTCCTCCGGTGACCTGAGGTTCTTCCGCCCTCGGGCATCCTTTTCCGTGACAGGGCTTGCCGATGATTCCACGCGCACGATCGAGGCGGAAGCCGAGGTATGCTTCCAGTTCCTGCCTGATTCCTCCTTCTCGATCGCGGCTTCCTATCTGGAGCAGCAGCACTCCTTCTTCCATTTCAATCCGGATAACGCGTTCGTGAATATCTTCCTCCGTGGTGAGGGGGCAGGGATCACCGGAACGGTAGGTGTCTCGTTCAAGGCCACCGACTGGACGGTGTTCGCACCGTCCATAGGCTTCTCCTATGTCATCTGAGCGGTATTGAGAGCGTGAAGACGGAACCTTCCCCGAGCCTGCTTTCGGCTTTTATCGTTCCCTTGTGTATGATCGCTATATGGCGCACTATCGAGAGCCCGAGCCCCGTTCCGCCCGATTCGCGGCTCCTTGCCTTGTCGACGCGGTAGAAGCGCTCGAATATCCTCGGGAGATCCTCCTCTGATATCCCGTAGCCTTTGTCCGCAACCCTGAATTCAGCCATCTCTCCCTTCCTGGATGAGGTTATCCGCACAGTCCTGCCCTGCGGCGAGTAGGAGATGGCATTGACGACGAGATTCACCAGGGCCTGGACTATCAGCGACTCGCTGCATTCGAGGGTGAAGCCCTCTGCCTCGTATTCCGTGGCTATGTTCCCGGCTTCGGCCCTGAACTGCGTATATGCCCTTACTTCGGAGAATATCCTTGTGTCGGTGGTGCTTTCCATTGAATGCGCGATCTCTGTCCTGTCAAGCGATGTGAGCAGCAGCAGGTCGCTGATGATGCGCTGCATATGGAGCGAGTTCTTCAGGATTATCCTTGCGAATGACCTTATCTCCTCCCTTCCGAGATCCTCATCGATCAGCGTCTCCGCGAAGCCGGTGATGGCTGTGAGGGGGGTCTTGAGCTCATGGGATACGTTGGAGACGAAGTCCTGCCTCACGACGGCCATGCGTGCCATCATCGTCTCATCGGTTATCGTCATGACGGCGTATTTGCCCTCAAGCAGCGTTATGCTTATCCTGTAGCTCTTCTCCCTGCCTTTGCCTTTCATCACGGCCTCATCGCCAGTGGAGCTGCGGTAGCTCGTGATCTTCAGCTCTTCCGTCCTGCCGGTCGCGAAGACCTTGTCTATCCGCCCGGGAAGGGCAGAGGAGGAGAATACATCCTCGATCCTGCTGCCCTTTAGGGGGGATATCCAGCTCATGAGCTCGCCTGCGCTCCTGTTGGCAAGGACTATGCGATGCTTATGGGAGATCAGCAGCACTCCCTCTGCCATCGATTCTATTATCGCGAGATACCTGTCCCTCTCGAACTTACTCTTCGGCATATCTGTATCCTATTCCCCACACAGTACGGATGGCATTCCCGCTCGGCCCGAGCTTCTTCCTTATGGAGGCTATCTGCACATCGACCGAACGCTCGGTGACGGGATAGTCATCCCCCTTTATCTCCTCGATTATCCCGCTTCTGGACATCACCCGGCCATCCGCCTTTATAAGGGCCGAGAGGATATCGAACTCAGTTGCCGTCAGGATGACCTGGGCATCCCCTGTCCAGCACTCCCTTGTCTCGGGATTGAGCATGATGCCGCTCTCCGTGCGTATGGGACCCTGCACCTCCCTGTGCTCCGATCTCCTTATCACGGATCTCACGCGGGCTATCAGGATCTTCGGCGAGAACGGCTTCGTGATGTAATCGTCCGCTCCGAGCTCCAGCGCCGTTATTATATCGCTTTCCTCCGCAGCCGCGGATGCGACTATCACGGGAAGGTCCTTCTGCGGGCTTTCCTTCCTGATGTATCCAAGCACCTCTATCCCCGGGATCTCCGGAAGCAGCATGTCGAGTATCGCAAGGGCATAGCGGGTTCCCGCTATCTTCTCAACGGCTTCCCTTCCTGTTGCTGCCGTGTCGACTCCATAGCCCTGTGCCTTCAGATGGAAGGCTATGAGCATCGAGATATCGCTGTCGTCCTCAATCACGAGAATGTTCATGTTCCGATGCTACCTGCAAGGATGGAAAAAGACAAGGAACGGAATGATGTGCTATCTTCTTTCCATGCTCTTCATCGCAGGCATCGATTTCACATCGTCCCCTTTGCTCTTCCAGCATCTCCAGAACAGGGGAGAGGAGCTGCTGATAGCGGCAGGCAGCCGCATCATGCGGCGCGTCCCATCCCCGTTTGCCCTCCTCGTCACATGCGACAGGGCGGAGCTCATATCCGAGGAGAGGATCCCTGCTGAGATACTGGAAAGGGCCCTCTCGCTCAATCCTGCGGCTGTAAGGGGCATGGGCTATGCAATGGAGGGAAGGGAAGCCATACGCCATCTCCTCATGCTCTCCACCGGAGCCATATCGCCGCTTTTCGGGGAGGATACGATACAGGGGCAGATGATCGATGCCGCAGCTTCCGCACGCCTTATAGGATCATCATCACCCCTCATCGACAAGCTTATGAACATGGCTGTCGCATTCTCGAAGCGGATGCATTCATCCCGTACGCTCCGTGTCATAGACGATACCGTCGTGGAAGCTGTCAGGAAGAGGGTGGAGCCATTCCACGATATCCTCATAGTGGGGTCAGGGGAGATGGCACGCCGTGTCGCGGCAGCTCTGCTGCCTCAGCACAGCGTGCGCATGACGCTCCGTGATACCGGCAAGACATTCCTTGTTCCTCCTGGCACGATTCCGGTCCCCTATGATTCCCGATACGAGGAGGCCGGGCGCGCCGATGCTGTCATATCCGCATCATCGGGGCTCTACTATACATTCGATCCCGGATGCCTGGCTGTCCTTGAAGGAAAGCCTGTCTTCGATCTTGCCTCCCCGCCTGATATCCCTCCGGAGGTCCATGCTGTGCGCATCCCTGATCTCGGTGTGGAGGAACCCGGCAAGGAGGCAGCTATCTCCGCAGTTGCCGCAGAGGCGGAAAAGGAAGCCGGCGATTTCCTCTCCTGGCTTGCCCGGCGGGATGGGATGGAGGCCATCCGCGGCGAGGCAGAGGCCCTTGGGTATGAGGTGCTGCGCCGTCTTTCCCATCCGATCTCATCCCTGGGATTATCCCCTGAAGCGGAGAGGAGCTTCCGCATCGCGGTCATGGAGAGCGTCAGGAAAGGCTATATATCGAAGAAGCTGGGCGGCAGCAGATAAGGAATGCCGCATCGCTGCGGCATCCGATACGCCCTATTGGATTCGAACCAATCACCTACTGCTTAGAAGGCAGTTGCTCTATCCAGGTGAGCTAAGGGCGCGGTATCCTATCCGGCCTGATGACTGCATGGACCGGATTATCCGTTCACTGCCAACGGAATACGCCGGAATCCACAGGAAGGCTGGATCATCGTTCCGGATACCCGAAACCCTAGGCGGCAGCACTGCATCACGAGTGTGCCGAAGCATCCCGGCCATCCATCACGGAGCCTTTTATAGCAAATTTAATGCTGAATGTCCAGAAACCCCGATGTGGAGTTCCTGCTGCCGTGGCACCCCTTCCATGAAGGAGCCGGCTGTATAGCCGGTCGATGCCAGAGCGGAGAGCATGTGCCTTCCAGGAGCAGCTAAACCCCTCGCTCAGCATCCGGCTTCCGCACAGGAGCTCCGGATCCGAGGAAGGACTGTCCCCGTGCCGCATATGCTGCATGGCTTATCGGGGTTGTGGACGCATGATCAGTGACTCCTGCTGATGTTTCCACGCAGCTCCTTGCTCTCTGGTGTTATCATCTCAATATGAAGAAAATGCTTATTGCCTTTATGTGCCTTGTCCTGCTGCTTCCGGCATCAGCTGCCAATCCTCTTGCGCTTCCGGCTCTCCTCATGCCT
>CALXYI010000033.1 GCA_944392935.1 uncultured Spirochaetaceae bacterium | reverse complement strand
GACATGAGGCTCAACGCCGGAGGATCCCTCACGGCTGCCGACATCGTGAACGGCTACAGCGAGGAAAGCCTTGCTGATGTCATATACAGATACGGCGAGGAGAGGTACTCAAGGCGCATCGCCAGGGCGATCGTCCAGGAGAGGGGATCTTCTGCGATAGAGGATTCGGTGCGGCTTGCTCAGGTAATAAGCCGCGCTGTCCCGAAGGAGTACAGATACGGGCGCATACATCCTGCAACCCGTACCTTCCAGGCACTGCGGATAGAGGTGAACAGGGAACTGGACAGGATCGAGCCGGCTCTCCGGGAGGCAATACGCGTCCTGAGGAAAGGCGGCCGCATCGCTGTCATCACCTTCCACTCCCTCGAGGACAGGAAGGTGAAGTGGTTCTTCAAGGACGAGGCTGCAGCTCCGGAGCCGAGGATACGCATCCTCACGAAGAAGCCCATAGTCCCGACCGCGGAAGAGTCAGAGGAGAACCCTCCATCGAGGAGCGCTAAGCTCCGCGTGGTGGAGAGAATATAAAAGGAGAGCCGTAAGGCTGCGTGCTATGAACGATTCTGAATTATCAAGAAACCTCTCAAGGCCCGTCAGGGGCGCTATCATCGTGATGCTCGTGCTTACCTTCATCATCGCATTCATCCCTCTGTGGAACATAGGGGCATCAAGCTCCGCTTCGGGCTCGATCGTCCTTGCAGGGCGTGCTGCCGTGGATGCAGATGCCGAGGGACGTGCCCTCCGTGCTGCGATTGCAGCGGGCATACCAGCTTCTGAGGAGAAGATGACCGTAATGGCTGGAAATGGCTATCAAAGCTGACCGCCTGCGGTTATAATCCAGTTATGCCCAGAAGCCCAGAGATAAGCTACGATGACTTCCCATATGCACCGGAGAGCAAGGAGAAAGAGACCTCTGGGTCGCTTTCTCCCTTCACATATCTCTGCGGTGTGCTGATACTTGCGCTTCTGGGCCTCATAGTCCTCTATTCATCATCATACAGCCTCGCCCTCGATGAGGGCTATGCGCATTATCATTACTTCCTCCGGCAGGGGGCAGGTGCCCTGATAGGCCTCGGCCTGGGATTCCTCACACGCTTCATTCCGCGTTCCGCTATGAGGCTCGGCGGCATGCTCCTTGTTCCCATAGCTGCAGCAGCGCTCATCCTATCATCTATCCCGGGCTTCGGAGAGGATGGCTATGCGCTCGTGAACGGGATAGCCGTAGTCTCGGCCCCGTTGCTTGGATTCCTCGCGATCACCGCGGTGATGAGCTCCATATTCCCCTCTGAGGGGGAAGGCAGGGGCAGGCTCGCTCTCTCCGTCCTTCTTGCGGCGCTGCTTCTCGTGCTCTCGTTCATATCCGGCGGGATATCATGGTATGTCCTCTCATCAATCCTCTTCCTTCTCCTGCTGAGGATAAGGAAGACCGGATGGATACCGCTGCTTCTGGCGCTGCTCTTCATGGCAGTCACGCTCATTGCGCTCGTGGCGGCATTCCCATCCTATCTTGTGCCCGTGGCATCCTCGGTGATGCCTGTCAGCGATCCATCCCTATACGATCCATCGCTCCTTGCCGCAAGGAACGCGATCGTCTCAGGAGGGATCGCAGGCGATGGACTCGGGAACGGGCTTGGCAAGCTCGGAGCCCTCACTGAGCCGCATAGGGCGTTCATACTCGCATCGATGATGGAGGAGCTCGGGGCTGCAGGTGCCGCGGTGCTTCTCCTTCTCCTTCTTCTGATATCGATCATAGGGGTCAGGACAGCATCGCGCGCCAATGCCAGGAAGGATGGCGCAGCCGCTGCGGCTTCCATAGGCCTCACTCTCTTCATAGTCCTCAGATCGCTTGTGAGCATCTGCTATGTATCATCAGTCCTTCCTCTGCCGGGAATCCTCCTTCCGTTCTTCAGCTACGATCCGTCAGGGGAATTCCTGTCCGTATTCTCAGCAGTGCTCCTCTATCGTCTTATCTATGCGATGGGGAGGCCAAGATGAGGAAGGGGGAGGTGCTGTCGGTCGCACTCGCATCAATCGCAGCGGTTCTTGCGCTATCCCTCATAGCGCTGCGCTCGCTTCCCGTCATGATGATAGACCGCATAGATGCCTCGATGATCCTGACGCCGTCCGCTATGAGGATGGTCTATCCGATGAAGGGGCAGCACTATACCGGCATAGACAGGACCTCGCTCCTTTCAGGGCTTGCAGGGCTTCCGTATCTGGAATCCGTCTCCCTTTCATACAGCCATGGAGCGCTCGAGGTGGATGGCAGGCTCTCTGACGGCATTGTCGTGATCACCCCGGAGGGGACGTTCTTCGCCACCGGTGCATCGATCGACCCGATAAGCGGGGAGGATGCCGCATCGCTTTCATCGGTGATGCCATGCCTTTCCGCCTCCTCTGCCTACGATGCCAGCGTCATCCTCTCCCTTGCCGATGCGGTGGGATCGATGGGAGGGAATGCAAGCTTGATAACATGGATGGAATATGCTAATGATTCAGAAGGATCTCCGGAGATCGGAATCTTCCTGGATGATCTCAATGCCCATATTGCGCTGAAGGAAATCCCCGCTATCGGGAGGATAGGGGAGAGCATCGATTACATAAAGGACACCAACCGGTCCGATCCGGGAAGGACTGTCTTCTCGCCTATGGCAGCATATGGGCTCTACAGCGACAGATTGGAGAGGCTGAAGGGATAATATGGCTGCTGACAGGACATTGGTCGGACTGGATATAGGTACAAGCTGGACAAGATGCGTCATAGGCTCGGTCACCCGTGATGGGCAGCTTATGGTCGAGTCCATATCCGAGCGCCCCAGCGAGGGCGTACGCTCCGGATCGGTGGTGAACATCGAGCAGACGCTGAAGATCATAAGCGCAGTCGTATCCGATGCCGAGCTGCAGGCCGGCACGGAGGTCAGCTCCGTGATCCTCGGCGTCGGCGGAGAGCACATAAAGGGCATACAGTCCAGTGGCGTGGTGGGGATACAGAGCAAGGACCAGGAGATAAAGAGGGAGGACATAAGGAGGTCGATCGATGTCGCGCGCGCACGCGATCTTCCGCAGGATACGGAGATACTCCATACCCTCGTGCAGGATTTCCAGGTCGATTCGCGCTCAGGGATAAAGGATCCCATAGACATGCTCGGCCACAGGCTCGATACGCGCGTCCTGCTTGTCACCGGTGCCTCCTCGATCTGCCAGAATCTCCGCAAGTGCGTTCAGAAGGCCGGCATACAGGTCCAGCGCATGGTGCTTCAGTCCCTTGCCGACAGCGAGGTCGTGCTCGGCTCCGATGAGAAGGAGATGGGTGCGATAGTCATCGATATCGGATCGGGGATGACGAATGCCATCGCATATCTCGGAGGCGCGCCTGTCTATACGGGAGGCATATCCCTCGGAAGCGACAATGTCACCGGGGATATCGCATACATGCTGCAGCTTCCGCGCTCGGCAGCCGAGTCGATAAAGATCTCCGACGGATGCTGCCACACTCCATCCGTCGGGGAGGATGAGATGATAATAACCCCGGCGGTCGGAGGCAAGCCATCCATCAGGCTTCCACGCAAGGAGCTCGCGAAGCTGATAGAGCCGCGCATGGCCGAGATATTCAGCATGCTCAGCACCGAGCTTGAGCAGAACGGCATAAGCGGGAGCTTCGGTGCAGGTGTCGTGCTTGTCGGCGGAGGCGCGCTGCTCTCCGGTGCCACGGAGCTTGCCGCTGAGATATTCCGCATGCCTGCCCGCATAGGATTCCCTGAGGCGATAAACGGCCTTGACAGGCTTTACATAGATCCCAGGTATTCGACGCTTCTCGGCCTTCTCAGGATAGAGGCGAAGAGATACAGGGATCCGTCATCGGTTTCCGGCAGCGGCAAGGAAAGGAATGGATTCGGAGATAGAATGAAGAGCCTCTTCGGGAAGCTCTTCTAAGGAGTGCATATGGATTTTGATATTTTCGATATCGAGGATACGACATCGGGCGGGGAGGCTGCTCCGACAATCATCAAGGTAGTAGGTGTCGGCGGCGGCGGTGGCAATGCTGTCAACAGGATGATCGCATCCGGCCTGAAGAAGGTCTCCTTCATCACGCTCAATACCGATGTCCAGGCACTCCAGCGTTCGAATGCGCAGACACGCATAGCAATCGGCAAGGAGCTTACGGGAGGGCTCGGCGCAGGCGGAGTGCCGGAAGTAGGCGAGAAGGCCGCGCTTGAATCCAAGGAGGAGATCAAGGCTGAGCTCGAGAACTCGGATATGGTCTTCATCACCGCAGGCATGGGCGGCGGTACGGGCACAGGCGCTGCCGCTGTCGTAGCCGAGATAGCGAAATCGCTCGGAGCGCTCACGGTCGCAGTCGTCACGACGCCGTTCGCATTCGAGGGCAAGAAGAAGCTCATGCTCGCGGAGCAGGGCATAGAGAGGCTCAGGAAGCAGGTCGATACCCTCATCCTGATCCCCAACCAGCATCTGCTGAAGGTCGTCGAGGCGAATACCCCGATCAAGCAGGCCTTCCTCATCGCTGACAGCGCGCTCCTGCAGGCTGTGCAGGGAATCTCCGATCTCATAACCGAACCCGGTGAGATCAACATAGATTTCGCCGATGTCAAGACGATCATGAAGGGCAAGGGGGATGCGCTTATCGGGCTGGGCTTCGGTGAAGGCGCCAACAGGGCCGTCGATGCCGCCCGCCTTGCGATCTCCAACCCGCTTCTCGAGAATGCCTCGATCGATGGCGCGAAGTCGGTGCTTGTCAATCTCGCAGGCGGCGACAACCTGACCCTCCAGGAGTACCAGGATGTCGTGGAGGTCATAACCGAGAGCTGTGCAGAGGATGCCCTCATCATCGCCGGCCAGAGCTATAACCAGAATCTCGGCGACAGGATAAAGGTCACCGTGATAGCCACGGGCTTCGAGCACCGCGAGGTATCCACATCCTTCAATCCCGATACCGAGGTGTTCAGGAAGAAGCTCGAGGAGCGAGCAGAGCCAAGGGCAGAGCGCATGGAGGCAAGGGGAAGGGAGGCAGAGGAGAAGGTGCAGCCGCAGCCGAGGCCGCTGCGTAGCGATTCCTCCGATCCATCCACCATCACCGTCAACCGCTGGCAGGATCTGCAGCAGCAGCTCGGGAAGCGCAATGCAGCGCAGAACGACTATTCGATACCTGCAGTGCTGAGATACTCAAGGCATGACGATGAAGAAGGAAGGTGAGCTGCCGCCGCAGCTCGAGGAGCTCGTTTCCTCCTTCTCCCGCTTCATAATCTACCAGAGACGCCTCTCGGATAAGACCCGGGAGGTTTATTCTCATGAAGCCAGGGAGTATCTCTCTTTCCTCTCGTCAATCGGGCGTGACGTTGACTGCACCTCGCCCGATGACATAGAGGCGTATCTCATCAAGCGCCGCGAGGAGGATGGTGCAGGGGAGAGGACAGAAGGCCGCATACTCTCTTCCCTGAGATCCTTCTATACCTTCCTCATATCATCAGGCGGACGTGACTATAATCCTGCGGGCCTGGTGGAGAAGCCACGGGAAAGGGAGCACATGCCGCGGGTGATCACCGAGGAGGAGGTGGATGCGCTTCTCTCGTCATTCCCGTCGGATGACATCCTCTCTGTCCGTGACTACACGATGTTCGAGCTGATCTACTCATCGGGCATGAGGATATCAGAGGCGGCGGCACTCGATGTCTCCTCCTACAGGAGCGATGAGGGGACAGTCTCTGTGATAGGCAAGCGGGATAAGGAAAGGCTTGTCTTCATCGGTGAGGTCGCACGCGATGCCCTGGATCATTATCTTGCATCAATACGTCCGGAGCTGGTACATAACAGCAGGGAGACTGCCCTGTTCCTCAACAGGCGCGGCGGCCGCATCACGAGACAGGCTGCGCATAAGCGCTTCAAGGAAGCGACCGGCAGGCTAGGCATCGAGGCGACGATCCACACGCTCCGCCATTCATTCGCATCGCACATGATAGAGAATGGTGCCGATATCCGCTCGGTCCAGGAGATGCTCGGCCACAGCGATGTGCGCACCACGCAGATATATACGCACCTCGATACATCCTCCCTCCTCTCATTCTTCGACAGGTACTCGCCCCTCTCCGGATCCGATGATGATCCGGAGGCATAGGAGCGATGCATGCATGGCATGTATCTGAGTTCCATGGCAATTGCATATCAAAGTATGCATTACGATATATGAATGATATCATATATGTATCATTTATATTTCGTACCAATGAAAAATGGATAGGAAAGCTGCTGCAATCCGGCACGGAACGATACATCAGGCGTATAGATGCATGGAGGATCCCATATGTATGTTCCGGTGTATCCAGAGGACAGCGGTGATGATATCAGGAAAGGCCGTGCAGGGGATATCGATATCCTGTGCCTTGGCACTCTTCCTTCACCGGGCGCTGTCCTCATAGCCGCAGGCGGAGCTGAAAGCCGCGGCGACGAGGCGATGTATATCTCATCCCTGGAGGCCGCCCTCTCCGGATTCGATATAATCACGGAGGCGGATGAGGCCGGTGCCATCTCCATCCTCTCAGGTGCCGAGGATGGGGGCGGAAGGCTCTTCCTCTCCTCATCCCATGGCATCAGGGATTACATCCTCAGGTATCCGGGAAGGGTACGGAGGCTGCTGCTGACAGGCGGAGGTCTTTTCAGCTGCTCTGCGCACGGTGAGTGCAGGCAAGGGGCATGGGCCGCAGCCGCTGCCCTCGCATCATCTGCCTTCATCTTCCCTGGCAGCATCGAGGCATACCGCACGCTCGTATCGATGCTCGACAGCGGCAAGGAGGCAGCGATCCCCCGTTCCTCGCTTTCCTCGCGCATGGCACGCTCGCTGGTCCTTGAGGGCTGTCCTGCATGCGACAGCCTCTCATCAGCCCTTGCGCTCCCGGCAGCCATCGTCTATCCCGATGGCAGGGGAAGGTATGCATTCCGCTCGAAGCGCTACAGCGCGCTCCTCTTCCGTTGACATCCCATCCCGGAGGGAAGAGAATCCAGCTATGGGCGCTATCGATGATTTCATCTCATATATCTCCAAGGTGCGTTCGCTGTCGGCGAATACCGTCAAGAGCTATGCCAATGACCTGAAGGCATGGGAGAGGTATATGGCGAACAGGGGCCTCGATCCGGTTTCCCTCACGCGCGAGGATGCTGCGCTCTATGCGGAGTACCTGCAGGATGGATTCGCAGAGCGCTCGGTGCTGAGGAAGCTCACTGCGCTCCGCACGTTCTATGCCTATCTTGAGCGGAAGGGAGCGGTATCGTCCGATCCATTCCTGGGGATATCGATGAGGCAGAAGGCAAGGAGGCTGCCTTCCGTGCTCACTGAGGAGGAGGTGAAGGAGCTTCTCTCCCTGCCGCGCCCAGGCTTTCCCGATGAGCGTGACCACATGCTCTTCCTCTTCGTATACAATACAGGCTGCCGGATCTCCGAGGCCCTGTCGGTGGACACGGGCGATATAGACTATGCGCGGCGCAGGATACTCATCAGGGGAAAGGGAGGGAAGGAGAGGTTCGTCTTCTTCTCGCCGTCCACCGCCTCTGAGATGAGGAAGTATATGGAAGCGAGGAGCGCCTACCTCTCTTCATTGGGAAAGCAATGCGATGCATTCCTGATAGGGGACAAAGGCGGGAGGTTGCCCTTCAGCTCCGCACATATTATCTTTGATGAATACAGGGCCAGGCTTGGCTGGCAGAAGGAATTCACGCCTCATACGCTCAGGCATTCCTTCGCCACCCATATGATGGACCGCGGTGCGGACATAAGGCTCGTACAGGAGCTGCTGGGGCATGAGAGCATCTCGACAACCCAGATCTACACGCATGTCTCCCGCGGGAGGCTGCGCAGGGTCTATGAGGAAACGCACCCGCATGCGAAGGAGTGAAGATGGAGATCCATGGAACAACGATATGCGCCGTACGCAAAGGCGGACAGGTAGCGATAGCCGGTGACGGGCAGGCCACGTCCGGAGAGGGCGGAATGGTCATAAAGGGCAACTGCAGGAAGGTGAGGAGGCTCTACGGAGGCCGCGTGATCGTGGGATTCGCAGGCTCCACAGCCGATGCGTTCACGCTGTTCGAGCTCTTCGAGGGCAAGCTGAAGCAGTTCGGGGGAGATCTTACGAGAGCTGCGGTTGAGCTTGCCAAGCAGTGGAGGACTGACAGGGCGCTGCGCAATCTGAATGCCATGATGCTCACCTCCGACGGCGAGAGGCTCTTCATGATCACGGGCTCCGGCGATGTGCTCGATCCGGAAGGGGACGTGATGGGCATAGGATCCGGCGGAAGCTATGCCCTAGCGGCGGCAAGGGCCTTCATGGCAGCAGGTGTGGACTGGAGCGCAGAGGAGATCGCCAGGAGAAGCGTGGATATCGCTGCGGATATCTGCATCTATACGAATCACAATATCATCACAGAGGTACAGGATGCCTGACAGGAAGAAGAAGCTTGACGAGATGGTTCCCTCCGAGATAGTGAGGAACCTCGATGAATACATAATCGGGCAGGATGAGGCGAAGCGCACGATAGCCGTAGCCATCCGCAACCGTGTACGCCGCAAGCGCCTCCCCGAGGATATAAGGGATGAGGTGACGCCGAAGAACATACTGATGATCGGTCCTACCGGAGTCGGCAAGACGGAGATCGCCAGGAGGATAGCCAAGCTCGCCAACGCCCCGTTCATAAAGGTGGAGGCGACTAAGTACACGGAAGTCGGATACGTAGGGCGTGATGTCGAATCGATGGTGCGCGACCTCATGGGCGCTTCCCTTTCCATGGTACGGGAGGAGATGGCAGAGGCGAAGGAAGAGGAGGTCAGCCTCCGTGTTGAGGAGCGCCTGCTCGATCTCCTGCTTCCAGCGGTCGAGGGATCCGCCGGCAGCACCGATGTTGCCGTAGGCGAGACGAGGGAGAAGTTCCGCGCCCTCCTCCGCGATGGTGTCTTCGATACCAAGGAAGTCGAGATGCCTGTCGATGTGAAGGCGCATCTCGGCTTCGAGGTCATGGGAAATACCGGGAACATGGAGGATATACAGAACGCCCTCAACTCGATAGGCAGCATGTTCTCAGCCGGCGGCGGCAGGAAGAAGCGCAAGGTCACTGTCAAGCGCGCCCGCGAGATAATCATGGAAGAGGAGATGGATAAGGTCATCGATCCCGACAAGGCCGTGGATGAGGCCAGGGAGAGGGCAGAGGAGATGGGTATCATCTTCATCGATGAGATCGACAAGATCGCCTCCCATGGGAACACATCCAATTCCGATGTCTCCAGGGAAGGTGTCCAGCGTGATATCCTCCCGATAGTCGAGGGCTCGAAGGTCTCGACGAAATGGGGCGTGATCGATACATCAGGAATCCTCTTCATCGCAGCCGGTGCGTTCTCCTTCTCCAAGCCTTCCGATCTCATACCGGAGCTGCAGGGACGCTTCCCGCTCCGCGTCGAGCTCCATGACCTTACGGCGGATGAGTTCTACCGCATACTCACCGAGCCGCAGAATGCCATCACCAAGCAGTACAGGGCGCTGCTGGCTACGGAGGGCGTGGATGTCGTCTTCACCGACGAGGCTCTGCATGCGATCGCACGCATCGCGTCCGAGGTGAACCAGACGAATGACAACATCGGGGCGCGCCGCCTGTATACGGTGATGGAGAAGCTCCTTGAGGAGCTCGCATTCTCTGCCGACGAGCTGAGCGGGCAGACGGTGAGCATAACCGAGGGATATGTCAGGGAGCGCCTTTCCGGCATCGCCGAGGACCAGGATCTCTCGAGGTACATCCTCTGATGCAGTACTATACCGTAGTAGGCGACAGCTACGAGGATGCCGTGAGGAAGGCCCGGGAGCAGTACGGAAGCGGCATCCGCATCCATTCGCGCAGGGACTATACCACGCGCGGCGGTCTCTTCACTAGGAAGATGCCGCGCTGCGAGATAATCTGCTATCTTGCCTCGGGGAAGCAGAAGGGCGCCGAAGGCACAAGCGAGAAGGATATCTCTGAATTCGAGAAGGAGGCCAGGACCCCCGATCCGAAGACGCTCACGCGTTCTGAGCGCCTCGATACGGAGATATACAGGAGCGAGGGCTGGGCGATGGAGAAGGCGGCGGGAATGCTCGATGAGAACCATATCACGGATCCTCTCCGCTCGGCTCTCCTCGAGGGATTCCCTTCCACAGGCGATGCCGCCGTCATCCTTTCCGAGAGGATAATCAAGGCTGTCGGCATCGACTACGGCAGGCAGCTCCACCCCCATCACTTCACGGTCTTCATCGGACCTACGGGATCGGGGAAGACAACCACGCTTGCGAAGGTCGCGCATCTCTTCCGCAGCAGCGGGCGCAGCGTCGCCATGGTCTCGCTCGATTCCTACAGGACAGGGGCATATGAGCAGATATCCGCATTCGGGAAGGCGCTTTCCATCCCCGTGGCGATGGCAGGGGCAGAGGATGAGCTCCTGGCAGCGATGGAGAGATTCGCATCCATCGATATGATCTTCATCGATACCATGGGGATATCACCGAGGGACAAGGAGCTGACGCTCCGCCTCAGGACGCTGCTCTCCCTTCTTGACAGGCAGCGCACCGACTATATCCTGACGGTTCCTGCCAGCATGAAGGAGGAGGATATAACGGAGCAGTATCTCTCATACTCCCGCTTCTCGTCCCCCTCCCTTGCCGTCACGAAGCTCGATGAGACAGGGACCCTCGGCAATGTGCTTTCGTTCGCATACAGCCGCTCCGTACCCATACTCTTCTTCACAGACGGGCAGAAGGTCCCCGATGATATCGAGAAGGCATCAGGGACCGTGCTCCTGGAGCACCTCAAGGGCATAGGTCTTGATATGAAGTCGGTCAGGAAGCAGCTTTCGATTCAGCAATGAGCCGGGAGACTGCCTCTGCCGTGCTGCTGTCGGCATCCCCTGATATGACAGAGAGCGTGTAGCCGCAGCCAACGTCCGTTCCGGCAGGGATCGCGTGATGCACCCCGCTTCCCTCGATCATGCTCTCCAGCGTCCTCTCATCAGCCTCGCCGCAGTATGCGGCTATGCTTCCATCCGATGCGATGAGGGCAGCCTCTGTCCCTTCTCCGAGAAGCGATGTCAGGAGATACTGCAGCGAGCTGTCGATCGTGAGCGTCACGTCGCCCCCGGTGGCTATCACGCTGTGGAGCGAGGGGACAGGGGAGAGCGTGCTGTCGGCGATCCTCTCGATGCCCGAGAGGCCGCGCAGCCTGCTGTCCGTTACTCCGACTATATCCATTGCATGGCTTCCGAGGGGATACTTCCTCGTCTCGATCGCGCTGAGGGCTATATCATCATCAAGCCCTGCCGCTGCCGCCATCTTCCTTATCTCCTCCGACTCCTCGGGGGAGGGGATCATCGTTATCGGTATGAATGAGGCTCCATCGTCTATCTTCGATTCTATCGATATCGCATTCTCATCGGTGAAGCGCTCGATGAATGCCGCGATCTCGGAAGCGCTTGAATCATTGATCGCCACCGTGAAGCCGTAGTCCGGCGCCTGGATCGCGAGATAGCTTCCGTTCCTGTCGAATATGCTTCCCCTGACTAGCGAGGAGGAGAGCCTCGGATCGCGGTAGACAGGACGTTCCGAACCGCTGTCGAGGGCAATATGGAGAAGGGATGCCGCTGCGAGCGCGATCAGCAGCAGCACGATCATGCAGGATAGTCTTTCCCCTTCTTTATTGCTATTATCATGCATATAGAGAATAATAGTTGCCATCGAGGGGAATGTCGATAGATGAGCAGGAACAGTTACGATGATATGCTTCCGGAAGGCTACAGGGGCGGAAGGCGCGGCAGCGGAAGGACAACCGCGGTCATAGCCTGCATCGGGGTTCTGCTCACGCTCATGGCTATATTCATCTACCTTCTCTTCTCCCCGTCAGGTGAAGGCGATGAGCCTGAGGCCCACAGGGTGGATCCAGTGGCTGCTGCCCCTGCAGAGGTCTCGATAATCGAGACAGACCAGGATGCAGCGCTCATCGAGGCCCGTCCGGCTCCCTCTGTCATCGAGAAGGCATCCGAGGATATGGCGAAGGCCGAGTTCATGCAGTATACGGCAGCCGAAGGCGATACGGTCTCCTCCATCGCGGAGGGCTTCGGGCTTGAGAGCTCCACGATAGTATCCGTCAACCGAATGCGCAATACAGGCATAGAGGCAGGTGATGTCCTTGAGATACCGCCGATGGATGGCTTCCTGTATACGGTTGCGGAGGGCGACACCCTGGAATCGATCGCATCCTCGTACAATCCTGATCTTTCCGCAGCGGATCTTGCAGCCATCAACGGACTGGCGTATACGGTCGCTGATCCCGGTGATGTGCTCTTCATCCCGCAGCCAGGGGCTGTGGACAGCGGGGATGGATACCTCTTCTCCTCACCGCTTCCCGGCGGCAGGATGACTGCACGGTTCGGGGAGCTCAGGGATGGCGAGTCGATCGATGGCATCGTGATCTCCTCCGATCCCGGAAGCGCTGTCATCGCAGCCGGTGATGGCAGCGTGATAGATATAATCGCAAACGATCCCCGCTATGGCAGGGCTGTCAGGATAATGCACAGCGATGGCTACAGCACGGGCTACTATGGGCTTGAGACCGTCAGGGTGCATACGAGCCAGAGCATAGGGGCGGGGGATGTCATAGGCTCGATAGGCACGAGCAGCCTGATCTTCGATGAGCCGGCAGTGCTCTTCACGGTGGAGCAGAACGGAGTGAAGCTCGATCCTGTCTACCTCACCGATCTATGACCATTGAGGATCATCATGGATAAGGCCGCCCTGAGAGGACGGCCTTTATCGTCAGACCCGCTTTCCGCAGCAGTTCTTGTACTTCTTCCCGCTGCCGCAGGGGCATGGATCGTTGCGTCCGATCTTCGGCGAAGTGCGCACTACAGTTGTGGAATGCGCCTCCGAGGCGGATGAGACGGCCGTCTGCTGCTGCGATGCAGTCCCTGGGGGCGAGGCGTGCATCGCCTGCATCCTCGGCATTCCTGGGCTCTGCCTCCGCGGCTGTATCGACACACGCACCGCATTGACTGTCCTGACCACTGTTTCCGTGATGCCGTCGATCATCTCATCGAATGCATCGGAGGCGGTGCTCTTGTACTCCACGAGCGGATTCTTCTGCGCGTAGCTCATCAGCGAGGCTGCATCCCTTATATCCTCGAGAGCATCGAGATGGTCGATCCATCTCCTGTCTATGTTCCTGAGGTATACGAAGCGGATGAAGCCGTTGAAGTTCTCCTTCCCGGCCTTTGCCTCCTTCTCCTTCAGGCTTGCCTTGAGCGCTTCCTTCACGGCCTCTATGTCTCCTGAGACCGAGGGATCGGGCTTGGAGGCGAAGATGCGCTGGTACGATGCCTCGAACTTCTCTGCATCCCCTGCAGCCTCATCCCATGCTTCCTGGGCAAGCTCCTCCGAGTTGTCCATGACGCGTTCAAGGAGATCCGTGTCAGTCATGATCCTGTCGCGTTCGGAGTAGATGAAGTTCCTCTGGTCATTCAGGACATCATCGTATTCCAGCAGGTGCTTCCTTATCTGGAAGTTCCTCTCCTCGACGCGCTTCTGCGCATTCTCGATGGCGCTGTCGAGCATCCTGTGGTGTATGGGTTCCCCATCCTTGAGTCCGAGGCGTCCTATCATCTCCTTCAGGCCTTCCTTAGCGAAAAGCCTCATCAGCGGATCGTCGAGTGAGATGTAGAACTGGCTGGTGCCGGGATCCCCCTGCCTTCCAGAGCGTCCCCTGAGCTGATTGTCTATGCGCCTCGATTCATGGCGTTCGGAGCCTATGATGTACAGGCCTCCCAGCGCCTTGACTTCCTCATAGGCCTTCCTGTAGTCGTCCTGTACAGCTTCCATTGCCTTCTTCAGGGTCTCCGGATCCGCATCCGTGCCGACCTTCTTCATCGCGAGATGCAGCGGCGATCCTCCCAGCTTGATATCCGTTCCGCGCCCGGCCATGTTCGTCGCTATGGTGACGGCGCCCTTGCTTCCGGCCTCACCGATTATATAGGCCTCCCGGGCATGGTTCTTCGCATTGAGCACCTCGTGCCTTATGCCTTCCCGCATCAGGAGCCGCGAGAGCTTCTCGCTCTTCTCGATCGATGTCGTTCCTATGAGCACCGGCTGCCCTGTGGCGTGTATGCGCACCACATCCCTGACTATGGCGTGGTACTTGCATTCCTCGTCGTAGAACGTGAGATCCGGAAGATCCTTCCTCGCAATGGGGAGGTTAGTGGGGATGACGACGACATCCAGACCGTATATCTCCTTGAACTCGGTCGCCTCGGTATCGGCAGTCCCTGTCATGCCCGAGATCTTGTCATACATCCTGAAGAAGTTCTGGAACGTGATCGTGGCGAATGTCTTCGACTGGCCCTTGACCGTGACGTTCTCCTTTGCCTCGATCGCAGGATGCAGGCCTTCCGAGTAGCGGCGTCCCGGAAGCACGCGCCCGGTGAACTCATCGACTATCTGCACCTCGCCATCCTTCACGAGATAATCGACATCGCGCTTGTACATATACTGGGCGCGCACGGCCTGCGTCACGTAGTGGACCATCTCGAAGTTCTGGTCATCATAGAGCGATACCGTCTCATTGCCATCCTCATCCGTGGACGGGATGAGCGCCCCGGATCGGCGCAGCAGCTCCTCGATGTGCGTCATGCCCTGCTTCGTGAATGTGACCTTCTTCGACTTCTCATCGAGCTTGAAGTCGCCTCTCTCATCGAATGCGGCATACGTCTCCCTGTCGAGCTTCTCCATGGGCGTGAGCTCGTAGTAGTCGCCCGTCTCCGGATCCTTCTCGCATTCCTTCAGGAACGGGACGACTGCCTTGGCGGCCTTCACCTTCGGTGAATCGTCCTCCGCCTGTCCGGAGATGATGAGGGGAGTGCGGGCCTCATCGATGAGGATGGAGTCGATCTCATCCACTATGCAGAAATGATGCTTCGCCTGCAGCTTGGACTGCATCGACATCTTCATGTTGTCCCTGAGATAATCGAAGCCGAACTCATTGTTCGTTCCATATGTGACATCGGCGGAGTAGGCTTCCTTCTTCCTCGCATCGTCCTGTCCCGCGATTATGCACCCTGTCCTCATGCCGAGGAATGAGTATACCTGTCCCATCCATTCGGCATCGCGCTGGGCAAGGTAGTCGTTCACGGTCACGATATGCACGCCTTTCCCCTCCAGCGCATTGAGATACGCCGCGGGAACTGCGGTGAGCGTCTTCCCTTCGCCTGTCTTCATCTCCAGGATGGATCCCTGGTGAAGGACTATCGCTCCCATGATCTGGACATCGTAGTGCCTCTCACCGAGCACCCTTCCCGATGCCTCGCGCGCAAGCGCGAAGGCCTTTGGAAGCAGCTCATCGAGCTTCCTGCCGTTCCTGACTTCCTCCTTCCATCCGGCAGTGAGCCTGGGGAAGTCATCATCGCTGAGCCCTGCGGCCCATCCGTATTCTGCTTTAACGCTCTCGACGATAGGGCGGAGGCGTTTCATGTCCTTGTCGTGCTTGGTCCCTCCGAAGAGAGCCGCAAATAAATTCGCCATAGCCTAAGGATAATCAAAGTGGGCAGCAATGGGTAGTGTGATGGTGCAAAGAGGCTTTTCCCGCTATGATATGGCCATGGACTGGTCATTCACCGTAGGATCCCTCACATTCGGGACACTCGATATAATCGTATTCGCAGTTGCCATGATAGGAGCCATCTCAGGCTGCATCGCGGGATTCGCCCGCCAGGCTGCGCGCATCGCGGGCTTCCTTCTGGCGATTCCGGTGGCGCTGCTCTTCACAGGCAGGCTATCTGATATCCTCTCGGCCTCCTCGGGGATGGGACGGCTGCCGTCCTCGCTGATTGTCTTCGTCGGGCTGTCGCTCGTCGTCTACATCGTGGTGGGGCTATTCGGAAGCCAGCTTAGGACGGTGCTGGGCATGACGCCGCTTGACCATATCCTGGGCTTCGCGCTCGGGCTCCTGACATCGGCGCTGTCCCTTTCCGTCATCCTCGCCATACTGGACTACCAGCCATTCATAGACTTCTCCCCGTTCTTCGACAGCAGCCTCATCATCAGCCGCATGGTGCGTCCGCTGTTCCCATCGCTGCTCGATGTCGTGAAGGAGGCCGTGAATGGGCTTTGAGGCCCTTTCCCGGATCCAGAAGGGGATGGCGGCGGAGCTTGAGGCCGTCCTCTCCTCATCCATGCTGCCCCAGTCGGTGCTCATATCAGGGGAGAAGGGGTCCGGGCGCCTTACTGCGGCACTGGATCTTGCCTTCACGCTCACAGGAGAGGAGGAGGCAAGGCCATATCTCAGGTCAGGCTCCGTTGCCTATATCCCCTCAAGGGACATGATGACGGTCTTCCGTGCCTCCATCTCGCTCTTCCGGAGGCAGAGAAGCTCCTCATCCCGGCTCTTCCTCATAGAGACGGTCCGCCGTGCGCTGCTGCAGTACCACTCATCCATCGCACCTCTCTATGACGGCAGGAAGATAGCGGTCAAGGGGGGATCTGATGGTTCCGGCGGGAAGGGCAGCGTATCGTTCTTCGCAAATGCGGAGGCCGTGGATTCCATTATCCTGCCTCTCGAGGATGCCGATGATATCACGGAGGAGGAAGCGGAGGCCGCTTCTGCTGCGCTCTGCCGGAGGATGATCCCCGATTTCTTCTCCATCGGCAAGAAGGCTCCCGGCGCCTCTATCGATGAGATAAGGGCGCTGCAGGACTGGCTGGAGGAGGGAACGGCTGAGAAGGCCGTGATATTCGAGAATCCCGAGGACTGCAGCGAAGGCGCTCTGAGCAGCATGCTCAAGATGCTGGAGGAACCCCCAATGCATTCCCATCTCATCCTCATTTCCAGTCATCCGATGCGCCTCATGGAGACGATACTCTCCCGTGTCCGGCATTTCCGGATGCCAGCGCTTGGAGAGGAGGCTGTCTCAGCCGCCATAGGGGAGCGCTTCAGCATATATGGCCGATGGCCGTCATTCGAGGCATTCTTCTTCGAGGAGGGATGCAGCAGGGAGGAGAAGGCGCTCATCGATGATGATGCATCGCTCTACGCGGATGCGCTCCTCAGGGGGCGCACGCTCCCTGCAGATGATATCGGGAGGATATTCTCGGATATCGAGAGGATATCCGGATATGGATACTTCCGCACGCTTGTGGAGGCGCGTATCGCATCTGCTGTCTCCGGCGGGATGGATACAGGGCGGGGAAAGCGCTCATGGCGTGCCTATTCATCGATGATGACCCTTGCGGACGTCTATAATATGAGCATCAGGACAGCTCTTGATCTTGCCCTGAGGGAGGCTGCGGATGGCAAATAGGATGCTCGGGAAGGTCCTCAGCGATCTTTCCTCCATCCCTGAGAGCGAGCTCAGGGGGCTGATACGGAAGCAGATGGATGAGGCCGATATGATGGAGAGCCTCATCGGCTCGCTGCCGGAGGCGCATATCGTATTCTCGCCAGAGCACAGGATAGCCTTCATAAGCAGGGGCACGGAGCATCTCCTCCCTTCAGACAGGCGGAGCCGCCTTCGTGCAGGCCTTGATGCTTCGGAGATGATGATAGATCCCGATGTCCGGCGCTTCATCCTCTCTGTCTTCTCCGGGAAGGAGAAGGCGGAACCAAAGGACTTCGCATTCGGAAGCGGCGATGGCATAAGGATAGAGCGCGTATCATTCACCCGGCTTGAGCTCCCGGGAGGTACCTACACCGATGTCGCCATCCGCGATATAACCGATGATATACGCAAGGAGACCCGGCTCAGGCGCTCGGAATCCCTTGCCTCCATGACGACTATGGCCGCAGGGATAGCCCACGAGATAAAGAATCCGCTTGCGGCGATGAAGATACACCTCCAGCTCATGCGGAAGGCGCTTCTCAAGGGACCGCTCGATGCAGAGGGTGCTGACCGCTATCTCTCCGTGCTGGATGAGGAGATAGACCATCTGAACGGCATTGCCGTCGATTTCCTCTTCGCGGTGCGTCCGATGAATGTCGAGCTGAAGCTCGGATCGGTAAATGATACAGTGCAGGATCTCGTGACGTTCCTTTCGCCTGAGGCTGAGGAGAAGCATATCGTGATCTCCGAGGAGCTTGAATCGTTCCTGCCCCGCGTCGAGATTGATGACCGCTATTTCAGGCAGTGCCTGCTCAACATAGCCGAGAACGCGTTCTCCGCGATGCCTGAGGGCGGTAAGCTCACTCTGTCCACATACCTCGACGGAGACAGCGTCGTGGTGCGCATCGAGGACACGGGCTGCGGCATGGATCAGGAGCAGCTTGCGAAGATATTCGAGCCGTACTTCACGACGAAGGCTTCCGGGACAGGACTCGGGCTTACCGTGGTTTACAAGGTGATAAAGGAGCATAAGGGCGATATCTTCGTCTCATCCGATCCCGGGCATGGGACGGCATTCACGATAAAGCTCCCCGTGCCGTCGACGGAGAGGAAGGCGCTGGAAAGCAAGGAGGGCGGCAATGGCTGAGCTTCTGATAGCGGATGATGAGAGGAACATCCTCTCGGGCCTGAGGATGGCCTTTGAGGACGAAGGCTATACGGTGATCACCGCCTCTGATGGGACCGAGGCATGGGAGAAGCTCCAGAAGAACAGCATCGATCTGGTCATCACGGATCTGCGGATGCCGGGGATGGATGGGTATGAGCTCCTCCGCCGCATCTCATCGGCCTATCCTGCGCTGCCTGTCATCGTCCTTACTGGGCATGGCACGATCGAGAGCGCGGTGGAGGCCATGAGGGGTGGCGCCATAGACTTCTTCACCAAGCCTGTCGATATAGACAAGCTCTCGCTTGTCGTCAGGAAGAGCATCTCAGCCTCCATGCTGGCTGAGCAGAACAGGAAGCTATCGGAGGAGATCGAGAGGCTGCGCAGGGAGCAGGGCTACTCCAGGATAATAGGCAAGTCCGGGAGGATCTCGCAGATGATGCAGGTCGTGAAGCAGGTTGCGGATACGAAGGCCACCGTCCTGATAACAGGTGAGTCCGGCACTGGCAAGGAGCTTGTCGCGGATGCGATAGTCTCGCTCTCCTCACGCTCCGATAAGCCTTTCGTGAAGGTCCATTGCGCAGCTCTTTCGGCATCGCTGCTGGAGGATGAGCTATTCGGACATGAGAAAGGGGCATTCACAGGAGCTGTGTCGCAGAAGAAGGGTCGGTTCGAGCTTGCGGACGGCGGTACGCTCTTCCTTGATGAGATCGGGGAGATAGATGCCGCGACGCAGGTGAAGCTCCTGAGGGTGCTTCAGGAGAGGCAGTTCGAGAGGGTAGGCGGGGAGAAGACCATAAGCGTCGATGTGCGTGTGCTCTGCGCCACCAACCGCGATCTCCGGGCCGAGGTGGAGAAGGGCGCATTCCGCGAGGATCTCTACTACAGGCTCAATGTCGTGCACGTCGAGGTTCCGCCGCTCAGGGAGAGGAAGGAGGACATAGAGCTTCTTGCCGCATCGTTCCTGGAGACCTTCAACAGCGAGGATGGGCGGAAGATCCAGGGCTTCACGCCTGCCGCGCGCAAGGCCATGTTCTCATACTCGTGGCCCGGTAATGTCCGGGAGCTGAGGAATGCGGTGGAATCGGCGGTGGTCCTCTCCCGCGGCACTATGATAGACCGTGATGACCTTCCGGTTCAGATAAGGGAGAGCACAGCCGGCTCCTCGGTCGGCTTCACTCTTCCCGTCACGCTCGATGAGGCGGAGAGGAAGCTGATAATCGAGACCATATCATTCGCCGGAGGCAACAAGACGAAGGCTGCGGAATACCTCGGCATCGGACGCAAGACGATACAGCGCAAGATGGCGGAATACAGGATAGAGGACGGGGAATGAGTGATATCAGCGGGATATTCTCCCCTGAGGGAGAGCTCGGGAAGGCACTTCCGTCATTCTCCTTCAGGGAGGGGCAGCTCGGGATGGCTGAGCTTGTCTCGTCAGTGCTCTCCTCTCACCGTCACAGCGCCATAGAGGCAGGGACAGGCACTGGCAAGAGCTTCGCATACCTCGTGCCGCTGTGCCTTGCCGCATCATCGGACAGATCGCGGCGCTTCGTCGTCGCCACAAGCACGATAACGCTGCAGAAGCAGCTCTTCGACAAGGACATCCCCCTTGTCATATCCGCGCTGGGCCTTGATATAGAGGCTGCCATCCTCTTCGGGCGCTCGAACTATCTATGCCTGCGGCGCTTCATGGAGGAGAGGAACGAGAAGAGCCTGCTATCCGAGGCAAGGACCCCGGAGGAGAGGGCCTTCGAGGAATGGGTGACGGAAACCGATACCGGAGTCGCTGCCGATGTCCCGACAAGGGAGATGGGGGAGATGTTCATCTCCCTGGCATCCGATGACAAGGACTGCCTCGGGTACAGATGCCCGTATATCGAGCAGTGTTTCTTCTACAGCGCGAGGCGCCGTGCCGAGAAGGCTTCCATAATAGTCACCAACCACCACCTCCTGCTCCTGGATGCCAAGAACAGGCACGAGGCGGAGGAGGACTTCTCCGGCACATTCGTCCTTCCTGGATACTCCGCTGTGGTGATGGATGAGGCGCATCATATAGAGGCAGAGGCTACGGAGGTGCTGTCGCGCATCTACTCATCATACCGTGTCGACCGCGTGCTGGACTGGCTCACGCGCCGCGAGAAGCGCTTCGGATCGGCTTCCATACTCGACTTCCTATCCACGGAGGAGAAGGAGAAGGGAAGTGGCAATGCGGTGAAGAAGGAGATATCCCATCTCCGTACGGTGCTCTCCGGATTCGATTCCGATCTCAAGGCGGTGCTCTCCGAGTTCTCCGGCGGAGGATCCGTGCTATTCACAGCCCAGTTCTATGAGCGCTTCTCCCCACGCCTGGGAAGGGGGGAGGAGGCTGCGGCGGAGCTTGAGCGGATAGGACGAGCCATAGCCACGGGCTACAGCGATGAGCCGGCGGAATCGAATGAGGCCTATGTCGACCTGATAAAGCGCTATGGGACATCCCTCTGCCTCTTCGCAGATACGCTCCGCGACTGGCTGCGCTTCTCGTCATGGTCAGAGCACATACCGTATTCAGAGGAGGGGCCTGACGGCAATCCGGAGATCCATATAGCTCCGATGAATACAGGGCCGCTGCTTTCGTCAGTGCTTGTCTCCCATCTCGATTCCATGATCTATTCATCAGCAACGCTGACTGTCAACGGCTCGTTCAGCTACTTCGAGAGGAGATCCGGGCTCTGGGAGGAGAAGGAGAGGACGGAGAACGGCATATTCCCGTCCCCGTTCGAATACAGGAAGAACCTGCTTCTCCTGCTTCCGCAGGATGGCGCCGCATACTCCAACGGGAGCTCCGAGGCATATTCGGGATATGCAGTCAGGGCTGTGGGGGATGCCATCAGGGCATCAGGCGGAGGCGCGCTCGTGCTCTTTACATCGAAGAAGATGATGAAGGATGTATTCTTCCGCCTGCGCGATGAGCTTCCGGATCTCATGATGCAGGACGACAGGTCCTCGAAGGCTGCGCTCCTGAGGGAATTCAGGAGGAAGAAGGACAGCTCGCTCTTCGCAGTCTCGTCGTTCTGGGAAGGCGTGGATGCCCCCGGAGACACGCTCCGCCTCGTGATAATCGTGAAGCTTCCGTTCACCGTGCCGTCCACCCCGATCGCGCTTGCACGCTCGGAGGACCTGAGGAGGAGGAATGGCGATCCATTCATGGAGATAGCGCTTCCCGAGGCGACCCTCAAGCTCAAGCAGGGGCTCGGAAGGCTGATAAGGACAGAGGAGGACAGAGGTGCCGTGCTGATCCTCGACGGGAGGATACTCCGCAAGGGCTATGGACGCATGATGCTCGCCTCGCTGCCTGACTGCTACATACCGGAGGATGCGATGCTTTCGAACATAGGGGACAAGATAGAGAGGTTCCTGTACTGAATGCGCCAGGCCCGGAAATGGAAACAGGGCGGTTTCCCGCCCTGCCTTGTATCATATCCTGCCTTATCTCAGCCTATCACAGCCAGGATGTCAGCATAGTTGAGGATAAGGTAATCCTCCCCGTTGTCCTTTATCTGGGTTCCGGCATACTTGTCATGGAGGATCTGCTGTCCCTCCTTCACCTTGATCGACTCATCGTCGCCTACGGCTACTACTGTAGCTATCTGCGTCTTCTCCTGTGCGGTCTGCGGAATGAAGATGCCTGAAGCTGTCTTCTCCTCTACTTCCTTAGCCTTTACAAGCACTCTGTCACCAAGCGGAATAATCTTCATGGTATCACCTCTGTAATAATAGTAGGTCCTATGACCAATATGGAATATACAAAGGAGTGGGGCTGCAGGCAAGTGGCTGCTGGAAGAATTGATGCATATGGCTCTTCACTTTTTCCCCATTATTGTTATCTTCCGTATGTCAGAGGTGCGGATATGGAGAAGACACTCAGCCTGATACTCTACAGACAAGGCGGCAACAAAGCCCGGGAGAAGTCGTACAGGGCGGCCTTCGAGGACTACGCGGAGGCGTTCCTGTCCAGGCTGAGCGGGATCGAGCTGGATGCTGAGTTCGTCATGTTCTACCGCTATCAGCTGCTCTCGTATCTCAGGGCCAAGCCCGTCTTCACGCTCTCCCTTCCTGAGGGCGACATGATATCCGATCTGATAAAGGATGCCTACGAGGGATTCCTGGACGCAATCGACAGATCGCCTTTCAACATCACGGGCGAGGGGCGCATGAACCTCCTGGGTTCCGTAAGGATCGCATTCCCGTGGCAGAATGACGCGGATGATGAAGCAAACGCCAGGTAAGGGTCATTTTGCCCCATTATCCTGCTGCGCGTCCTCAGCTGTGTCATATTGACCCGTTATTTTTGCCATCTACATAATCAAATCCAATGCAATTGCTTATAATATAATGAAATGATTTTCTTGGCACGTTTCCTGCAATCATGTTTATGCAATCCAAGGAGGATGAAGATGGAAGACATGAAGATGAATGCAGCAGAGATGATCCAGGACAGCGATAACGAGGTCCTCTCGATATATCTCAGGGAAATAAACAGGATTCCTCTCATCTCCCATGAAGAGGAGTATGAGCTTGCCATCCGCGCGAAGGACGGCGACAAGGCTGCCCGTGACAGGATACTCCGCGCGAATCTCAGGTTCGTGGTATCGGTTGCGAAGAAGTTCCGCGGACAGGGGCTTCCCCTCTCGGATCTCATAAACGAAGGCAACATAGGGCTCATAACGGCACTCGACAAGTTCGAGCCGGAGAAGGGCTACCATTTCATATCATATGCTGTGTGGTGGATCAGGCAGTCGATAATGAAGGCGCTCTCTGAGAAGGGAAGGGCAGTGCGTCTTCCCCTAAACAGATCCAACGAGCTGATGCAGATACAGAAGGCCCAGAAGGCCATAATGCATGAGAAGGAGACTTCGGATCCTTCGATAGATGACATTGCGGAGGCGACAGGCCTGGACAGGCAGCTCGTAGACGATCTGCTGACGATCAGCCGCGATATGGTCTCGTTCGACAGCCCCGTCAGGAAGGATGAGGACTCAGAGACGACATTCGGCGATTTCATCGAGGATGAGGCTGATGGACCTGAGGCGCAGGTCGTTGACAGCCAGATGAGGGAAGAGGTGAAGGACCTTCTCTCGGTGCTCTCCGACAAGGAGAGGAGGATAATAGTCATGCGCTTCGGGCTTGATGGATCCAGGCCCATGTCCCTCAAGGAGATAGGCGAGGTATACTCGCTTACCAAGGAGAGGATACGCCAGATCGAGAAGAGGGCACTGGAGAAGCTCCGCTCAGCCTCTGAGGAGAGGGATCTCTCGGTATTCAGCAAGGCCTGCTGACGGAACGCGGGGTGCAGAAGCGCCCCGCACCGCCATATGATCACTGCCTGATGTGTTCCTTTATATGGTTCTTCAGTGCCTGGAATGACTCATCGGATATGACATGCTCGATGCGGCAGGCATCTTCCTGCGCAGTCTCCGCAGGCACTCCGAGCGACATGAGGGACTGCGTCAGGACCTGATGGCGCTCGTAGATGGCCGATGCTATCCTCCGTCCTGGCTCAAGGAGCGTGATGGCTCCTGTCGATGGGTTTATCCCTATATAGCCGTTCTCCCTGAGATTCTTCATCGCCCTGCTTATCGAGGGCTTGGAATATCCGAGCATCTGCGCAACATCGACAGAGCGCACTATATCGTTCCTCTCCGAGAGCCTGAGGATGGTCTCCAGGTACATCTCGCCTGACTCATGCATGTTCATGCTCTGATTATATCCGATTGCCGCTATGGACGGAATAGCAGCATCTCCTTTGCATCCTGTGCGATTATCCGGGCCTTTATCTCCGTATCCGGAGAAAATCACCGTGAAAAACGACGAATCACGCATTATTTTCCGCAGTATATGGAAATCGGTGCTATACTCTTTCCCAGGAGGTCAGCGATGTATGATCTTGTTGTGAAGAACGGTCTTGTGATCACTCCCGATTCAACTGAATACAGGGATATAGCCATAAAGGACGGCAGGATTGCCGAGATAGCCCCGAAAGGCGCTTTGTCGGATGAGGGGAGGGAAGCCTATGATGCTTCAGGCAAATGCGTGATGCCCGGTCTTGTCGAGCCGCACATGCACATAAAGGCACCTCTCGGCGGAGTCGTTGACATAATGGATTTCGACAGCGCAAGCAAGTGCGCGGCCTATGCCGGCGATACGACGTTCATCGATTTCACGTCAACGCTTCCCGGCGATTCCCTTATCGATGCAGTCGAATACAGGAAGTCTGAGATGGAGAAGTCCATACTTGACTACTCCTGCCACTGCAAGGTCGTGAATCTCGTGACATCGGCTCTTGAGGCGGAATGCACCCTTGCCGAGGCAGAGTACGCGAAGACCCGCAGTGCCGAGGCAAAGGCCAGGGCAGAGGCTGCAGCCAGGAAAGCCAGGGAGGCCGTGGAGGCACGCCTGGATGAGATACCGAGGATAATAAAGGAAGAGGGAATCCCCACATTCAAGCTCTTCATGACATACCGCAAGGCCAGCGTCATGATCGACGATACGTTCATGCTGAAGGTGATGTCCATCGTACGGGACTGCGGTGGCCGTGTCGGCTTCCATGCGGAGAGCAATGCGATTGCAGAGTACAACGAGGAGAGGTTCGCCGCTGAAGGCAGGCTCGACTGGGAGTATTTCCCCGAGTGCAAGGGCAATCTCTGCGAGGCGGAGGCCGTGAACAGGGTCCTGTACTATGCCGAGATGCTCCATGCCCCCGTCTATTTCTTCCACCTCACATGCAAGGAGTCAGTGGACCTTGTCAGGAAGGCAAAGGAGAGAGGCATCGATGTCATCGCGGAGACATGCACCCATTACCTGGCATTCAGCAAGGAGAAGAACAAGGGAGATGACGGCATCCTCTATCTGATGAGCCCTCCGCTCCGCACCGCTGCCGATCAGGAAGCCCTATGGGAAGGCCTGAAGGATGGCACGCTCAGCATCGTGAGCTCGGATAACTGCACATTCACCCGCGCGCAGAAGGAAGCGCCGCTTGCAGGTGGGCCGCATGACTTCCGCAAGCCGATAAGCGGTGTATCAGGAATCGAGGAGAGATTCACCTTCATGCGCCATGCAGTCGAGGAAGGGAGGATCACGGACAATGAGCTGGTGAAGCTCCTTTCAGAGAATCCTGCGAGGATCTTCGGCTGCTATCCGAGGAAGGGCTGCCTGGCTGTAGGCAGCGATGCCGATCTTGCCATCTACGATCCTGATATGACAAGCTCCCTTTCCCTTGAGGATCTGCATTATCCAGAGGAGCTCGAGTATTCCATCTACGATGGATTCTCCGCGAAGGGGAAGATCGTGACTACGATCCGCCGCGGCGAGTATCTCGTCAAGGACGGTGTGTACAACGAGAAGGCCTCCAAGGGCGAGTTCATATCAAGAAGCCTCTGACAGCGCTGCCGTTCCAGAGAGGCCCCGGATGCCATGTCCGGGGCCTTTCCGCATCTGAGAGGAGCCTGCACGATGATCCGATAGTCCTATCGCGCCTTCCTGGCGGCTTCAGCGGCAAGCACGGCTTCTTAAGCCTGAGATGCATAAAGAAGCACCGGCCCATGTGAGCCGGTGCCTGGTGCGCTGAGGTTATCCTTACTCCTTCCTTCCGTCGTATGCAGCACCCCAGGTCTTCGGGACCCTTGAGCGCTTCACCATTATCGTGAGGGCCACGATCGTGATCACATACGGCAGCATCTGCAGGAACTGGTTCGGTATCGCCGAGCCTATGGTCTGCAGCCTCAGCTGGGCAGCATCCGCGGCTCCGAAGAGTATGCACACAAGCATCGTGCGTACCGGATCCCATCCGCCTACGACGACAGCAGCCATCACGATGAAGCCTCTTCCATTGACCATTCCGCCTGCTGCGAAGTAGCCGCTGGAGGCGAGTGTGAGGACACCGCCTGCAAGGCAGGAGAAGATGCCGGAGAGTATGACCGTCTGGTACTTGATCCTGATGACCGAGAGACCTGCCGTCTCCGCAGCCTGCGGATTATCGCCTACGGCCCTTACATTGAGTCCCCATCTCGTCCTGTACATTATGAAGCCTGCGATGAACGGGAGCACGAATGCCACCCATGTGCTCCAGGGCTGTGCGAAGAGCACCTTGCCAAGCACAGGTATGTTCTGCATTGCCTCCGGGAAGAGCGGTGCGAATGTCGTTGCCCTGTTGTGGCGTGTCTCAGCCATGAGGGCGAAGACTATCTCCGTACCGCCTGTCGCGAGCATGTTCACCATAAGGCCTGTCACGACCTGGTTCGTCCTTCTCGAGACCGTGAGGAATGCTACGGCAAGCCCCAGCACCGCGCCGAGCACAAGGCACGCTAGAAGCGCTATCGCCTGGCTCTGGGCATAGTAGCAGACCGCGACTCCGCAGAGAGCCCCGCAGAGCATGATTCCCTCGATTCCCATGTTTATGACGCCGGAACGCTCGGAATACACCTCTCCGACGGAGCAGATGATCAGAGGTGCCGACCACCTGAGTATGGCTTCAAGCCAGTCTATCAATATCACGGATGTCATCCTGCTACCTCCTCCTTGCCTGCGCTCCTGGCCGCAGCTGCCTTCTTCCTGCTCTTCCTGCCCTTGCCGTCAGCGACTCCGACTCCTACCACGAAGAGCACGCAGAGAGCGATGATGACGGAGGACATCGATGAGCTGACCCCGGTCTCGATTGCCATTGTCGCACCGCCTGCCTTGAGGATGGCGAAGAAGATGGCGGAGACAAGGACTCCGATCGGATTGCCGCCTGCGACAAGCGCTACGGCGACGCTTTCATATCCTACGTTGGTGACGAACTCCATGTAGAGACGATGCCTCAGGCCTATGCATTCTATTGCGCCTGCAAGACCTCCGAGCGCGGCTCCTATGACCATGATCATGACCATCTGGCGCCTTGAGTTCACTCCGGCGTACCTCGCCGCTATCGGGTTGTACCCGAGCATCCTCGTCCTGAATCCGAAGGAGGTGTACTTCAGCAGGTAGAAGAAGACTATGCAGAGCACGATGCCGATGAATGGTCCTATATGGAGGCTTGTGCCCTTCGTGAGTATCGGGAGGTATGTCGCTTCCGCGAACGGCTTCGACATCGGATAGTATGCATCAGGCTGCGCGAATGGGGTTCCTGTCACGATCCAGTTCGTCAGGAACGTCGCGATGTAGTTCATCATGATCGTACACGTGACTTCGTTCACGCCCCTGTATGCCTTGAGGTATCCCGGGATAGCGCCCCAGACGCCTGCGAAGAGCATTCCGACGAGGAAGCAGAGGGGGATGTACAGCACCGGGGGCAGCCCGAGGTTCAGCGTCGCAACCATCGCGGCTCCTATTCCTCCGAGGTACATATATCCTTCGATACCCGTGTTCCAGAGCCCCGACTTTATGCCTATCGCAACGCCGATGCCTCCCAGGAGGAGAGGGGAGGAACGCACGAGCACGTTCGTGAACGATGCCCAGTTCCTGAAAGCGCCTCTCAGGAGCGCTCCATATGCGTCGAACGGATTCACGCCTGAAAGGAGGATGAGGAATCCGCCTGCTATGATGCCCAGTGCGATGCCGAGGATCGACTGTCCTCCCGACATCCTGATCCTACCGATCAGCGGCAGCCTTATTCTCTTGTCTTCGCTCATATCAGTCCTTCCTCACTTCTCTCCTTCCGAGCATCATCTGGCCAATGGTGGCCTGGTCTGCCGTCTCTCCATCGAGATCGCCCATGCTCTCTCCGCTGAAGAGGCCTATGATGCGGTCGCTCAGTGCCATGCCTTCCTG
>CALXYI010000032.1 GCA_944392935.1 uncultured Spirochaetaceae bacterium | reverse complement strand
AGCCTTCCTTTCAGGGCTCAGCTGTTTCTCTGGCTTCTTTGCCATAACAAAAACTCCTATGCCTTCTTCTCTTCCAGCATAGAAGCTTTTTCAAATGTCCACAAATTTATTTACAGTCTCTCGATTTCCTGTTCGACAGGCACAGGTCCAGGGAGTAATGGCCGCCTCTGGCGAGCTTGTCCCTTATGATCGGGCATTCGCTCCATACCCAGAACGGGCGGCTGAACTCCTGGAACGTCATCCTTGCGATCCCTGTTCACGTCAGGCTTCATCAGCAGCCCTCCACGGGCTATCCTCCTGTGGCTCTCGTTCTCCGCCTCTCTCCTGCTTCTTCTCATCGTCGACCTGCGGATCCTGCGTCCTGAATCGTCGTAGGCATAGTAATACCACACCCCGTTTGATGCCCTCGTCAATGTGTAGTGAGAAACCCTGTCCATGTACATCCGCACCCTCCTAGAACTGAGCCGAAATTGAACCAGCTGCAAGAAGTTCACTAGCTGAAATGAGCAACAGCAAAAAAAAACCTTCTGACCAAGTATGGAAGCCAGAAGGATTTAACGATTGGATGCGGTCGACTGGACTTGAACCAGCACAGCTCTCGCCACTAGCACCTCAAGCTAGCGTGTCTACCAATTCCACCACGACCGCTCGACGTTCAAAGAATTTAGGCTATTTCCGTCCTTTCGTCAATAGAATTGCACACTTTTCATGAGAAATATTGCTGCGGTTCTGCTATTATCTTGCCTGGTAGATAATTATCGGATACAACGCCTCCGCATCGCCTTGCACCGGTTCATGCTGGGCAGGCACGGGATCCCGCTGCGGCACACCGAATCAGGCAGAGACAGCCAGGAAAGCTGGATCACGGACACCCAGGATGGGGCGCATACGGCGGCATTCCATTCTCATCTCCATCCCTGCCATATCCTTCCACCCATCCTCCCAGATCTTATCTGGATGCGGAAGATCCCACCGGGTGCAACCCGATGGGATCCCTGCAGACAGCATCAGGAGATGATCATCAGCCGATCAGCCCCATTCCCTCAAGAACCGACCTGAGCTCAGCCTTCTCCTTCTCCGTGAGGTCGAATACAGGAGCCTTGCACGGACCGGCATCGATGCCGATCATGCTCAAGGCGCTCTTTATGACCATCGGGAACGTGCCGAGGGAGAACGCCATGCGGAGCGGAGCAAGCCTGTATTGCGCATCGAGGGCGGCCTTCATATCGCCCTTCATGAAATTCTCGTAGATCGACACCACGAGCGCGGGAGCTACGTTGGATGTAGCGGCTATTGCACCGGTTGCGCCATATGTCAGTCCTGCGAGGATGTGCGTGTCACGGCCCTGGAGCACATGGAAATAGGGATTGTCCCTCGTTACCCTGATGTACTCGCTAGTGAGGTCGAAGTTGCCGGAGCTGTCCTTGATGGCGATGATGTTGTCGATCCGGGAAAGCCTCTCCACCGTCTTCACGGCGATGTTCACCCCGGTGCGCGGCACATTGTTGTAGAGGATGATCGGGAGCGATGTGGACTCAGCTATCCTCCTGTAGTGCTCATAGAGATCATCCTGGCTTGGGGAGATGAACATGGGAGTGAGGACAGAGACCGCATCAGCGCCCTCCTCCTCGGCCATCTCCGTCAGCTCGATGCACTCCGCGGTCGTGATGCCGCCGGTACCGGCATAGACAGGCACCCTGCCCTTCACGGTATCGATGGCAGTCCTTATCATCTGCCTCTTCTCCTCCTTCGTCAGGGCATAGAACTCACCTGTCGTGCCGGCAACGAATATGCCATGCACGCCGTTGTCGAGAAGATATTCGATATGCTTTGCCAGCGCATCGCAGTTCAGGGACTCATCCTTGTTCAGAGGAGTCACCATTGCGGGTATTATGCCGCGGGGAACGAATTCCTTTGCATTCTTCATGATCGTCTCTCCTTCTCTCAGTATGTCTGGATATGCTGGTAGCTCTCTTTCCCGATCTCATCCCAGTCAGGCACAAGGCCAAGGCCCGGACGCGAATCGGAGACGGCAAGGCAGCCATCCTTGTAGTCAAGCCCTTCCTTGAAGTACTTCCTGCTCAGATCGAAGTTCTCGATCGAGAACTCCTGGTAGTAGAAGTTCGGTGAGAGCACATCAACCATGACGGAAGCCATCGTGCCTACCGGCCCGCCGCTGTTGTGCGGAGCGAACTTCAGCCCATACGTCTCGGCAGCCGCAGCCATCTTCCTCGTCTCCAGGATGCCGCCGCAATGCGACAGATCAGGCTGGACTATCGAATAGAAGCCCTCCTCGTTGACAGGCCTGTGCCCGAAGCGCGTGAAGTACCTCTCACCTGCAGCGATAGGCACATCGCACTTGACCGCGAGCTTGCGGTAGCCAGTGAAGTCATCCGGATGCATCGGCTCCTCGAGGAATCCCGGCCTGTACTTCTCGCTCTGGCGGGCATAGGAGAGAGCGCCATCGTATGAGAGGGAACCATGGAGCTCGATGAAGAGCTCGATATCCGGGCCTACGGCCTCACGCACAGCCTTCAGGCAGCTGATGCCCGCCTCGACCCTCTTCCTTTCGTCTGATCCAGGCGCAGCAGCCTTCAGGGGATCCCACTTCATCGCCCTGAAGCCCATATCTACGACCTTCGCTGCGTCGCGGGCGAAGTCATCGATGGTGACTGCATCCATGAACCATGTATTGGCATACACGGGCACTTCGGTCCTGAGCTTTCCGCCGAGGAGATTGTAGACGGGAACGCCGAGCTTCTGGCCCACGATATCCCACATGGCCATCTCCACGCCCGATATGGCGCTGTTGAACACAGCACCGCCACGCCATGCATCACGGATGAACGTGGTATTGAAGAAGCTCTCGATATCAAATGGGGACTTGCCGATGATGACCGGCTTGATATGCTCCTCGATAGCAGCCTTGACTGCCATCTCCTTGTTCCTTATCGTTGCTTCACCTATTCCGACTATTCCTTCATCGGTATCAATCCTGACGAATATTATATTTCTCCAGACTGAGAAATGCATATACGTCCTTACATCTGTAATCTTCATTTCAACTCCTTAGCGATCTGATTCAGTCCTGACAACATCGATTGCTGTCTGCCTGATATGCCTCACCATGGCCATCTCGGCCTCTTCGGCCTTGCCTTCCAGCATCAGGGTGACTATGGCGCGATGCTCGAGGCTTCCCTTCTTGCGGAACTCGAAGGCGGAAAGCGCCCTGTGGCGGAAGGTATAATCGAAGGATATCAGCTTCTCTATGAGATTATAGAGATACTGGTTCCTTGCCAGCTCACGGAGCCTCCTGTGGAAAAGCGTGTTGATCGTGACGAGCGCCTCCAGATCATTGTTCCTGATAGCGTCATCCGAAGTATCAAGGAGCCTCAGAAGATCCTCCAGATCCTCCCGCGAGGATACCCTTGTCGCAAGGTTCACCGCAGTCCCCTCAAGCGCACCGCGCACGAATGCCATGCTCTCGAGGCTGTTCGCAGCGAAATCCGAGATGATCGTCCCGGAACGCTCCTTCGTGACAAGCAGCCCTTCGCTCTGGAGTATCTTGAATGCCTCCTTGACAGGAGTCGCGCTGACACCAAGCTGCCTGCAGAACCGGGATACGGAGACCTTCTCCCCGCCCTTGAGCTCCCCGGTCATGATGCTTTTCCTGATTATGTTCGCCAGCTGCTCGGAAAGAGGCAGCGCAACTTCTATCTTATCCATAGGATTCTCCCGCACGTATATTCTAAGCTATCTTACTGTTTTACACCTCCTGCGGTAAGCCCTTCGAAGAAGAGATTCTGGCAGAAGATGAATACGAGGATCAGAGGTATGCTGGCGAGTATGCTGGCTGCCATCATGTCATTCCAGTTGATCATCGTATCGTCGATCATCTGTCCTATTCCGACCGATACCGTCTTCATGTCCTCGGTTGTCGTCAGCGTCATCGCGAACTGGAACTCGTTCCAGCTGTTGATGAATGCATAGATGCTCGTCGAGGCGATTCCAGGGAGGCTGAGCGGAAGCGCTATCTTCCTGAATATGCCCCAGTTGTTGAGCCCGTCGATCGCAGCTGCCGCATCCAGATCCTTCGGAATGGTCTCGAAGTAGCTGTACATGAGCCACGTACAGAGCGGTACCTGGAAGGATATGTAGACTATGATGAGCCCGAGGTGCGTGTTGATCAGCCCATAGAGCTTCAGGATCCTGAAGTACGGGATGAGCATGATGACGGACGGGAACATCTGCGTCACGAGCACGAAGCCGAGGAACGCACCCTTGCCGCGGAAGCGGAAGCGCGATGCGCCGAATCCTGCCATCGTTGCAACCAGGATCGTCAGCAGAGTCGAGCCGACGACGACTATGACGCTGTTGAGGAAGAAATCGCCGAACGAGTAGTCATCGATGACCTTCCTGTATGCATCGAGGGTGAATGACTCAGGCCAGAGCGTCGGAGGATTGCGGAATGTCTCAGGCGCGGCCTTGAACGATGTGATCACCATCCAGTAGACAGGCACCAGGACCATGAGGCACCCCAGGATGACCAATATCAGCCCCGCTACCGGGAATTTCCTGCGCTGTCCCATATCAAGCCTCCTTCCTCTTCATCTTCTTCTGCATGACAGTGAGGATGATTATGATTACGAATACGAATACCGCGCGTGTCGACGACTCTCCGTACCTGGTGTACTGGAATGCGGTATTGTAGATATCGATGCTGACCACCTGCGTAGCATCCACCGGGCCGCCCTTCGTGAGGTTCCAGATGAGCGTGAAGTGCTTGAAGCACCACATTATCTCTAGCATCAGCGTTGTGGACAGGACAGGCATGATGCCGGGGAGCGTCACATGCAGGAAGCGCTGGAACACTCCGCAGCCATCGAGCTCGGCAGCCTCATAGAGATCCTTTGAGATCGTCTGCAGCGCTGCAAGGAGCATCACCATCATGAAGGGGAATCCCTTCCATATGCTGACCATGATGACAGCCCACATAGCCGTCTTGCTGTTGCTCAGCCATTCGATCGGCGCATCGGCAAGGCCTATCGTCCTCAGGATGAAGTTGAAGAGGCCGTAGTTGGCATTGTAGAGCCATCTCCAGAGTATGCCCACGACGACATCGGGGAAGAACCATGGAAGGACGAGGATGGATCTGAACACTGTCTTGCATGGCATGCTGTCCATGACAAGCAGATTGGCGAAGAGCACTGCGAGGACCGTCCTGCCCGCTACAGTGAATATCGTGAAGATGGCAGTCCTGCCCAGGGAGGCATAGAACGTCTCATCCACTATAAGGCGCTTGTAATACTTCAGCCCGACGAAGTCGAACCTGTTCACCAGATTCGTATCGAAGAAGCTGATAACGATTCCGTAGATCAATGGATAAACCACCATCAGGACAAGCACTAGGAACGCAGGTGCAGTGAATAGATAGCCAAGCTTGTTCTGATGGAGGTCTCCCACATGCCTAAGAGCCGGCTGTTTCATTGCGTCAAACCTCCACAAGGGCCAAAGGCCCTGTAAACCGGTCCCGGCCAGGGCCGAGACCGCGAAACCTATGATCAGGCGTTGTTGTCGATGATGCGCTGCACAGCCTCTGCGCACTTGGCGACTTCGGCAGCGGCGTCAAGCGACGGATCCATTATGAGGCTCTGGTAGCACTTGCCGAGCTCTGTCTTGACCTCTGCATAGAACGGGGCGTTCGGAGCCTGGACCATGTTCTCGAAGCCAGCGACGAATCCGCGGAAGAGATCGGTGCTGAGATAATCGGACTCAGTGATCGCATCCTTCATGCACGGCATCCTTCCCGTGACCTCGACCCATCTGAGGGAATTCTCCTTGTTGGACATGAACTTCACGAACCTGATGGCAGCATCCTTGTGCTCGGATTCAGGATTGAGGGACCAGCCGAGGATCGAGGACGGTGTGTATGTCGTGACGGCCGAAGGCATCTCGACGCTTCCGATCCTGCCCTCAAGCTCAGGATTGGCGTTGAAGATCTTGCCTACTGAGTTGGAGCCTGCGATGAGCATTCCGATCTGCTCCATGGCCATGAGGTTGACGTTCTCATTGAAGCTGTTCTCGAGAGCTCCTGGGGGAACGACCTTGTACTTCGTGCTGAGGTCGCGGAAATACTCGAATGCGGCAACGCTCTCGGGTGTGCCGATCTCGGTCTTCCACTCTCCATCCTCGAAATACAGCTCGCGTGCGCCGAAGGAGCGGAGGATCATCACGAATCTCGTCTGGCCGGAATCATCGTTCGTGCCGATGAGGCCGAAGCCGTATGTGTCCGTCATTCCGTCACCGTTGGTGTCCCTTGTGAGCTTCTGGGCAGCAGCAACGACTTCATCAAGGGTCTGCGGGGGCTCGATGCCGAGCTCCTCAAGCCAGTCGGTTCTGTAGATGAGGGCATTCGGGCCTGAGTACCATGGGTACATTACGAGCTGGCCATCGATCGTGCAGCCTGTGCGCACGGAATCAACGATGTTGTTGATCTCATCCTCGGAAAGATACGGCGTGAGGTCCTCGCAGATGCCCATATCGGCAAGCTGGCCGACGATGTTCTCCGTGTTGACGAAGAGATCAGGAAGGGAACCGGATGCGGCGAGGGTCGTGATCCTCTGCAGTGCGGAGTTCATCGGGACACCCGTTATCTCGATCTTGATATCGGGATTGAGGCGCTCGAACTCAGCTATATATTCCTCAGCAAGCGAACCTTCAGGCTCCTGCGTGACGGCAGTCGTGAGAACGGTCAGGACAGTCTGTCCACCCTCCTCAGCTGAAGCTTCCTTGCTGCCTCCGGCGAATACGGATGCGATAAGGAAAACCGAAAGAAGCAATACGACCAGTCTTTTCTTCATTGTCTTCTCCTTTTTTGAATCTAGAATCTGGAATCCCAGATTCCAAATGAAAGTATATCACTGCCTTCCAAACATGCAACAAAAATCTTCAGAAATATTTTCATCGCATAACTGCATGAACTGCAATGAATAGATTACATCGAAAATCCGCCCGTCGGAAGAATGGGCGGATCCTGTGCTATCCCGGGATGAAAGCGGAGGGCCTTTACAGCAGCTGCGAACCGTGCCCGATTGCTTCCTTCCTGGCCTCTTCCTGCCAGACCGATGCCTGCACCTCGCCTATATGGGCCTTATGCAGGAGGAACATGCAGAGCCTTGACTGCCCGATCCCTCCTCCGATCGTCTGGGGATACTCCCCGGCAAGGAGGCGGCGATGCCAGTAGAGGTCCTTCCTCCCCATCGCATCGCGGATCTCAAGCTGCCTCAGCAGCGATGCGGAATCGACGCGTATGCCCATGCTGGCGGGCTCCAGGGGATCAGAGCGTACGGTGTCCCATACGAGTATGGCGCCATTGAGTCCATGGTGTCCGCTGCCTGTCTCTGTGGACCAGTCATCATAGTCGGGAGCGCGCCCCGAGTGCGGGGGATTGCCATAGCCTATGCCGATGAGGAAGACAGCGCCATAGCGCTCAGCGAGCTTTTTTTCCCTCTCCTGCGGCGTGAGGGATGGGAACTCGGAAGCCGCATCCTCTGAGTGCACGAAGACGATATCCTCAGGCAGCGTATCATGGAGCACGCGGTAATCCTCCTCAAGGAGGAAGGCTGTGCGCTTTATCGCGGCGAATACGGAACGCACGGTGCTCTTCAGGTACCCGAGGTTCCTCTCGTCATCAGCCATCACCTTCTCCCAGTCCCACTGGTCGACATAGATGGAATGGATCGCATCGATATCATCATCGGGACGCAGCGCATTCATATCGGTATAGATGCCGCGTCCGGGCTTGACTCCATAGTCGGCAAGCGCCATCCTCTTCCACTTGGCAAGCGACTGGATGATCTCCATCCCCTCGTTACCCAGGTTCTTGACGCTGAACCTGACAGGGTTCTCGATGCCGTTGAGGTCATCGTTTATCCCCGAGCCGGCAGGTACGAATATGGGGGATGTTACCCTCGACAGCCTGAGGGCGCCGGAAAGTTCCCTCTCGAATATATCCTTCGCATCCTTTATGGCCTTCTCCGTCTCATGCTGCGAGAGAAGAGGCCTGTATCCTTCAGGAAAGTGCATATCAGTCTCCTCAGCACCGGATTATTGCACGCATCGGGGGTCTTGGTGAAGATTCCAGACGTTCCGGCAAAGATATGCAGAAGATGCGGAAAATGAATGAAAATCGCATTTTTATTAACGATGTTTCTTTATGTCCAAGTGAATTACACGTTGAATATTTGATTCTTCCACTGCTGGTATTGACATTCTGCACGGCATTCATCATATTACAGGCGACAAAAGGAAGGGTTCTGATTTCAAGGAGTCATGATATGACAGGGAACGAAAGAATCCAGATACAGAGCGCGACGAACGGGCTCTTCTATGACGAGACGGAGGCGCTTTGCGGCAGCATCCGCAACTACAGGAAGGGAATGGAGAGGAAGGAAGGCCGCTCCGTATCCTTCGAAGAGGCTCTCAGGGAATGGACGGAATGCGTATTCCGCCCGCTTGTATGGGTCATAAGGCACGATGAGACCGTCGGCCGCATCATGGGACATGACAGATACAGGGTATTCTTCCCATCGCTCTATGAGCTCGAGGCAAGAGGCTTCGCATTCTCGAGCGATATCCCGGGAATGATGGCCATGAGGATGGCCAAGGATGATTCCGCTGGCCATCTCAGCGCAGGCAAGGCAGTCTGATCAGACACGGTAGAGGATAGCCTGCCTCACCTTCTCCGCGGCCTCAGGGCCCCGGAGTGCAGAGAGCAGGGCCAGGCCGAGGTCGAATGCCCAGCCTGCGCTCCGGGCAGTGATGATGCCGCCATCCACGACCACCCCGTCGCCGGAGAAATGCTGGGAGGGCGCATAGCTCTCGCAGCCGGGATAGCATGTGGCATTGTGTCCCGCCAGGAGCCCAAGGGGCGAAAGCACCACTGCGGGTGCTGCGCATATAGCGGCGACGATTCCTGTCTGCGCGGTCTTCACGAGTATCTCATTGACCTTCCACGACTGGGAGAGGTTGACGCTTCCTGGCATTCCGCCGGGACAGAACGCGGCCTCATACTCCTCATCAGGGAGATCGTCGACTTCGGCATCAGCCTTTATCGTCACGCCATGGGAGGATGTTATATACTCTCCGCCCACACCTGCCAGGATGACGGATACCCCGCCACGCCTGAGGACATCGACCGGGCAGAGTGCCTCGGTCTCCTCGAAACCTTCCGCTAGGAATACGACAACGCTCATAGCATATCCACCTTCCCGCCGCTGCGGCGGGCATCGCGAAGCAGCTCAGCTGCATTCCTGATTATCCTGTCCGTCTCATCCCATCCGATGCATGCATCGGTGACGGAAACCCCATATCTCAGGGAAGAGAGATTGGAAGGGATCTTCTGCGATCCTTCCTCGAGGTTGGACTCAAGCATGAATCCCCTTATCCCCTTCTCCCCCCATCTCACCTGGTCTATCACGGCACGGAGGACCCTCTTCTGCCGGGTATGGTCCTTCCTGCTGTTCTGATGCGAGCAGTCTATGATTATCCTCGGATCGAGCGAGAGCGAGAGCATCTTCGCCTTTGCATCCTCGACATCATCCTCATAGTAGTTGGGACCATGGTCCCCTCCGCGGAGTATGAGATGGGTGGCATCGTTCCCGGCAGAGCGGAAGACGGCAAGGCGTCCATCGCGCCTGACGCCTATGAACGAGGCAGGGCTTGAGGCGCTCGCAGCTGCATTGACCGCCGCTGTGAGGTCTCCGGAAGTGCTGTTCTTGAAGCCTACGGCAACCGAAAGGCCGGAAGCAAGGGAACGATGCGTCTGGCTTTCGGTCGTGCGCGCCCCGATGGAGGCCCAGCTTACCATCTCATCGATATACTGCGGGACAATGGGATCCAGGACCTCGCAGCCGACGGGAAGCCCGATTCCCGTTATATCCATCAGGAGCTGCCTTGCCTCCATCAGCCCCTTCTCGATATCGCAGCTCTCGTCCATATCGGGATCGGTGATCAGCCCCTTCCAGCCCAGAGCGGTCCTAGGCTTCTCGAAATATGCCCGCATGACGATCAGGAAGACATCCGAAGTATCATCCGCAAGCTTCCTCAGCCTCCCTGCGTATTCAAGAGCGGCCTTCGGATCGTGTATCGAGCAAGGCCCTATGATGGCGAGAAGACGGCTGTCCTCTCCTTTTATTATCGCATTCACAGCGGCCCTGTATCCTGCGATCCTGCCTGCCATCTCCTCTGACAGCGGGCAGGCTGCCGCGACCTCTGCAGGGGTCTTCAGCAGCTCTATGGACTTTATCCTTACATCCTGTGATGGTTTCATAGCGCTATTCTACTCGGATGGGCCATCCTTGTCCTTATCCCTGTCCTTCCTGGAATAGAGGAAACGCTTTATCTTCTGCGTTGGAGTACGCTCGAACGGCTTCTCCTGGAGCCTGACATCCGATATCTTCGAGAATGCCGATAGCTGGGAGTTCACATCGCGCCTGATCGCGGCAAGCTGCTTCTCCGCCTCCTTCTGCGCCTCCTGCAGCGATATCTTCATCCTGTCAGCCATGACATCGATATCGATGCGTATCAGGGCCAGGAGACCGCCATCCTCGGGGACGACAAGGGACTCTGCAACATAATCCTGGTTGTTTATCAGCGTCTCTATCATCTCCGGATAGATATTCTCCCCACCCGGTCCGAGTATCATCGTCTTCACGCGTCCGCGGATCGACAGACGGCGCCGGCTGTCGATGTACCCGAGATCCCCTGTGCGGAAGTAACCGTCATCGGTGAAGACCTCCGCAGTGAGATCGGGACGGCCGTAGTAGCCTTTCATCACATTCGGTCCCTTCACGGCTATCTCGCCCTCCCCTCTGCTGTTCACATCGAGGAGGATGACATCATCGTCGGAGACGATCTCCCCGATGTATCCCGGATGCTGCCTGCTGTGCGCAGAGCCGCACCCGGCGACGAGCGGGGATGTCTCCGTAAGCCCATACCCTATCGCATATGGGAAATGAGCCCTATGGAGGAAGCTCTCCACCTCAGGATCGAGCGGTGCGCCTCCGATACCGAAGAACCTGAGCCGGTGTCCGAATGTCTTCATGAGGCGGCGGCCTATGGTACGGTAGACGAATGGGGAGAGAAGAGGATTCGCGGCAAGCCTGGCGATCCTGCCATCTCCCTTCAGGACCGGCAGCACCGCTGCCTTGTATACCTTCTCTATGAGCAGGGGTACGGTGAGCATGACATGCGGACGTATCTCTGAGAGCGCCGGAAGAAGGATGGATACCGCAGGCTGGCGGCCGAGGAATGTTATCTCAAGGCCCTTCATCATGGGGAGTATCTGCCCTATCGTGAACTCATAGACATGGGCCATCGGCAGGATCGAGAGGACACGGTAGCCTGGGCGCAGGCGTACGTAGATATCCGTCGCGAGATCGGCACAGCGCAGGATGTTCATATGAGACAGCTCCACGCCCTTGGATGCCCCTGTGGTCCCGGATGTGAAGATTATCGATGCCGTATCATCCTCACCCGGCCTGGCCGCCTCAAGATCGGCCTTCCTTATCTTCTGCGTACGGAGCGAGTAGCCGGGTGCGCTGCGGAAATCCGAGGCGGAAGGTATCTGGGGCACGTGCACCAGATCATCCATGCGGAAGAGGATCATGGAAGAAGCCACGCTCTCTATCTTCGGGAACTGCTTCGCATTCACCGCCACTGCCTTCGCCCCGCTTGAGGAGAGTATTGAGAGCATGTCACGGGAAGGGAAATCCGGAAGGACAGGTACGGCGATCGCGCCGATCGAGACCGTGGCGAGGTATATGACCATCCACTCGGGGCAGCTCTCCCCTATCACGGCGACCCTGTCGCCCTTGGATATCCCCAGCGAGAGCATGTATGTGGCTGCGGCTTCCGCATACCACACAAGCTGGCTGTATGAGATATCGTTCTCCTCTCCCGAGCGGAATACGCCATAGCATTTCCTTGCTCCGTATCTCGAGGAAACGGCATCCATGAAATCAGGGAATGTATATCCCCTGACGGTCTTCATCCCCAGGCCGTCCGGACGGCGGACGCGCCTGCAGTCCTTCTCTCTGATGACATCCTTCCTGTGCTTCCTGCCCATCTACTCTATGAATCCTTCCGAAAGCCCCCCTCTTTCGCATACGTGGCAGAAGATGCCTGACGGTATCTCCCGCTCTGCGAGCTCCCTCACGATCGAGGGAGCATTGTTGTTGGCGCTCAGGTGCACGAAGTACACGCTCTCGCCATGCCGTGCTGTCCGCTTTGCGAAGTCCACGGCCTCCCTGTTGGAGAGGTGTCCGTAGACGCCGTTTATGCGCTTCTTGAGGAACTCGGGATACCTCCCTTCCTCAAGCATATCATCATCGTAGTTCGATTCAATGAATTTGACATCGGCTCCACAGGCAAGCTCCCAGGCCTCCTTCGGGATGACACCTGTATCCGTCATCAGGAAGAATGTGCGCCCTGCGCTCTCGATGACATAGCCTGCGGATCCATCTGAATCATGGGATGTGGGGAATGCGGAGACAGAGAATCCCGGGATATCCACCATCTCTCCGAATGTGTATGTGCGGAGGCTCTCCATCTCTATCTTCTGCCTCATGAGTATGCTCCCGTTCCTCTCCCTCGAAAGCTCTGAGATGTATACAGGGATCCCGAGCTTCCTCTGGAGGACACCTGCCCCCTTCGAATGATCCGGATGGAGATGCGTGAGGAACAGCGCACGGATGGATGAGATGGGGATATCATGCTCGGAAAGGCTCCTTGAGAGCTTCGAGTATGTGATCCCGTCATCGATTATCAGCGTGTCCGTGCCGCTGAAGAAGACATAGCAGTTGCCGCAGCTTCCGGTCGTGATGATGAGATAGTGCATCAGGCATTCTCCCCGATGAAGGCCTCATCAAGCCCTGCTGCCGCCCGGCCGCCGGCACGGAGGATCGGAAGGCGCAGGAGCTCCGGATGCTCCACGAGCTCCTCCCTTGGCGAGTACTCACGCCAGGCATAGCCGTTCTTCCTGTAATACTGGCCTTCCGTATCGACAAGGGATTCCGGATCGATGGAGGAGAGGATACCCTCCCATTCGCGTGCTGAGAGATCCCTCTCATCCAGGTCAAGCATCTGGAACGGTATGCGCCTCTCCTTCAGATAGCGCACGGCTTTCTGCGTCTCCCTTGATTTCCTGCGTCCTATCACCTGAAGCATAGGAGAAATGTTAGATTACCCCTCAAGCCTTTTGCAACGTCATAAACGCATTCTTTGATGGGAATAGTGATAATATACCACCCCCTGAAGCCTCTGTGGCGCGGATTGCCCATCACGATATTCTCAGAAAGCCCCTATCCGAATACAATAGCATCATGGAACCGTATGACCTCCTCGGGAAGACGCTCACCGTCTCCGAGGCGAATGATCTCATACACAGCGCCGTCGAGGAGCTCTTCTGCGAGATGACGATCGAAGGGGAGATATCCGGATTCAGGCCAGCCTCCTCGGGCCACTGGTACTTCACCCTGAAGGACAGGGATGCAGCGCTTGATGCCGCGGTCTTCCGCTCCCATCAGCTTTCCATGCTGATTCCGCAGAACGGCGATCTCGTGGTGGCCAGGGGCTCCCTCTCCTACTATACGAAGAACGGGAAGCTCACGTTCATAGTCAGGGAGATGCGGAAGAAGGGGGATGGGGACCTGCTGCAGCAGATCGAGAAGAGGAAGGAGTACTACAGGAACCTCGGATACTTCGATGAGGACAGGAAGAAGCCCATCCCGGAGGAGATATCGGTGCTGGGAGTGGTGACAAGCCCGACGGGGGCGGCCATACGCGACATCCTCAACGTGACACGGCGTCGCGCACCATCCCTTGATATACTGATATTCCCTGCCCGAGTGCAGGGAGAGGGAGCTGCGGAGGAGATAGCCATGAGGATAAGGCAGGCGGATCTCTTCGAAGCCTGCGATCTCCTGATAGTCGGCAGGGGCGGAGGCAGCATCGAGGATCTCGCGGCATTCTCGGAACCGGCTGTCATAGAGGCGATCCATTCATCATCGATACCGATAATCTCCGCAGTCGGGCATGAGATAGACTGGCCGATCTCGGACTATGCGGCAGACAGGAGGGCACCGACCCCGTCCGCAGCCGCCGAGATAGCGACAGAGACGATATACAGAAGGCGTGGAAGGCTCTCATCTGCGCTCTTCGCCGCCTCATCGCTGATGAAGGGGAAGACCTACGATGCCTCAGCTCGCCTTTCCTCTGCATTCCATGCCCTCTCCGCATTCGAGAAGAGGATCATGGGATACCGGGCCAGGATCCCATCGGTAGAGGATCTCAGGCATCTTCTCATACTCAGGATGAGGAATGCGGAGACCCGTCTTGGATATGCGGAGGAGGATGCCGCGAATGCCATGGAGGCAAGGCTTGGCTCCGCGGCAAGGAGGCTTGCGGAGCTGAAGGCCGCAGCCTCTGATGCGGCGGGCGGAAGGATCAGGGCGTATGAAGCCCTGCTCTCATCCCTCATGCTTGAATCGGAGAGGGCCGGGAAGGAGAAGGCAAGGCTTGCCGGATTCCGCCTCAGGGCGGCCATAAGGGAATGCGAGGCGCTGTCACCGCTGCAGATACTCCGCCGGGGATACTCCGTTACGGAAGGCAGCGGCGGAAGGATCATCAGGCATGCCGGTGAGGTGCATGAAGGGGATATAATCACAACGAGACTCATGGACGGCACGGTCCGTTCCATCGTAAAGGAAGGATAGATGAGCTTCGAAAGCGATCTCAGGAGAATGGAGGAGATAACGGATCTCCTAAGGAAAGAGGATACAGGACTCGAGGAATCGATCAAGCTGTATGAGGAAGCGAGCGAGCTTGGCAGGAAGCTCACGAAGACGCTTACGGAGATACAGCGCAAGGTCGAGAAGGTCGTCTCGGATAACGAGAACGAGCTTGAGACGGAGGAATGGAAGGGAGATGGAGAGGATGACTAAGGCCATATTCCTCATACAGTGCAGCGACAGGAAGGGGCTCCTGTCAGCCATCGTGGGATTCTTCGCAGCCAAGGGATTCAGCATCCTGCACTGCCAGCAGCATACGGACAGCTACGAGAAGCGCTTCTTCATGCGCATAGAGCTCGATGCCAGCGACATGACAGAGACGAGGAAGGATCTTGAGGACAGCTTCTCCGCGCTGGCTGCTGAGCTGGAGCTCGAATGGTCCTGCCACTGGTCTGACTACCGCACGCGCATCGCGATACTCGTATCGAAGACAAGCCACTGCCTCTATGACCTCGTATCACGCCAGCTTGACGGGGAATTCAATGCGGAGATCCCTCTGATAATCTCGAACCACCCCGATCTCGAGAAGGTAGCGAACCAGTTCAGGATTCCCTTCTATTCATTCCCTGTCGGGGATGACAAGGAGAAGCAGGAGAAGAAGATACGCGATCTGCTCAAGCGCTTCGACATAGACCTCGTGGTGCTTGCCCGCTATATGCAGATACTCTCCGCGGAGTTCACCGCTGAATGGAAGGACAGGATAATAAACATCCACCACGCCTTCCTGCCTGCATTCCAGGGGGCGAATCCATATCTAAGGGCCTACCAGAGGGGTGTGAAGATGATCGGCGCGACAGCCCATTATGCCTCGGAGGATCTCGACCAGGGGCCTATAATCGAGCAGGACGTCGTGCGGGTCAACCACGAGCTCACCCCGAGCGGTCTGAAGGAAGTCGGCAAGGACTGCGAGAAGAGGGTGCTCGCAAGCGCCGTCAAGGCCCATCTCGAACACAGGATAATAGTCTACGGGAACAAGACGATAGTCTTCGCGGTCGAGCGCTAGGCCGTTATCGTGAGGCGGCGTCCCGAGCATGGCTCGATGTAGCTTATCGAGACAGCCTCGAGCCCGAAGTCATCGGACGGCACCCCGCCATACTGCGTATCCCCTGCTATGGGATAGCCTGCCCACGCGAGATGCGCCCTTATCTGATGGCGGAAGCCGCGGGTTATCGTGCATCTGAGGGAATGCTCGCCCTCAGGCTCCACCAGCGTGGTGTAGATCCTTCCATTGGCATGGCGGCTGTCCGCGCTTACAGGGCGGACGCTGCGCCCCCCGCGTCCGAATGAGCGGAAGCAGGATGTTATAGATGACGGGCCATCGAATGGCGGAAGGAATGCATACGGCTCGAAGCCCTCATCTATGAGACGGCCTTCGGTGACACGTGCGATGTACTCCTTCTGGATGATATCCTTCTTCTGCTGCTGCATCAGCGCATCATACGCTCTCTGGCTGCGGGCGATGAGGACAAGGCCCTTGGTAAGGCCGTCAAGCCGGTGTATGACCCCGCCCTCCCACTCGGCTGCGCCATGGCAGCAGCGTATCTCAGGATAGTATGCAGCAGCGATGGAAAGGAGCGTGGTGCCATCGATCGTCGATTTCAGCGGCACCGTAGGTATGCCGCTCTCCTTCCAGAATACGAGGGTATCAGGGCCCTCGAATACAAGCCTAGTTATCACTTCTTCCGAATATCCTCAGCAGATAAAGGAAGATGTTTATGAAATCGAGATAGAGATCAAGCGCTCCGAGGATGCCGATCTTCGTAAGCTCCTCATTCGTCATCTCCGAGCCGAAGCGCGCATTCATGTCGGCGATGCGCTGCGAATCCCATGCTGTGAGCCCGGTGAAGAGAAGGACTCCTGCGATCGAGACGATGAAATCAAGGCCGCTGGAGCGGATGAACATGTTCAGCAGGGATGCGATTATGAGCCCGACAAGCCCCATCATGAGATAGCTTCCCATGCCCCTGAGATCCTTCTTGGAGACCGCTCCGTAGATGGCTCCCGCCGCGAATACAGCCGCTGCGGATATGAAGGCCTGGATTATCACGGTGCCGGTATAGACGATGAATACCGAAGAGAGCGTGAAGCCCGTCAGCACCGAGTAGCCGACGAAGATGCCGGTGGCCGCCCCTGTAGAGAGCCTCTCCACCCTTGATGAAAGGACCATCACAAGCACGATCTGGGCGATGAATATAGCCAGGATCGCAAGCGGATTCGTGTATATCAGGCGCAGCAGGGTGGCTGAATGCACCGTCGCATATGACACGCCTGCCGTTATGGCAAGCCCCAGTATCATCCAGAGATAGACGTTCTTCAGCAGCACGTTCTCCCTGAGCTTTATATCCTTGAGGATTATCCCGTTTCTGTTATCCATCAGCAACTCCTTTTCTTAATGATACTATACTCTCAGGCTATAGGCAAACGCAGGGCGCTGACTTCACCGATAATACAGAAAGGCTGTTTCCCGCATGGCGCATACCGGCTAGAATACAGCTATGATGGAGAGATGCTGCATCGCGATCGACCTCAAGTCATTCTATGCCTCAGCCGAATGCCGCAGGCGCGGCCTCGATCCGATGGACACGAATCTCGTCGTTGCCGATGAGGAGAGGAGCGACAGGACGATATGCCTTGCTGTCTCGCCTCCGCTCAAGGCCTGCGGCATCCCGGGCCGCTGCCGTCTCTTCGAGGTCAAGGAGAGGATGAGGCAGATCAATGCAGCAAGGGAAGCGAAGGCGCCCGGGCATCGCCTTGAAGGCTATTCCGTCTCCGCATCCGAGCTCTCAGCCTCCCCTTCCGCTGCCGCTGACTTCCTGGTGGCGAAGCCCCATATGGCCGACTACATAGCGCTCAGCACCTCCATCTACGGCATCTACCTAAGGTACATCGCCCCTGAGGACATGCACGTCTACTCCATCGACGAGGTCTTCATCGAAGCCACCGATTACCTCCAGCTGTACAGCATGACGGCAGAGGAGCTCGCGAGGAGGATGATCCAGGATGTGCTTGCAGAGACGGGCATAACGGCTACGGCCGGAATCGGCACGAATCTCTATCTTGCCAAGATCGCCATGGACATAAAGGCGAAGCGCATCGATGCGGACAGCGATGGCGTGAGGATAGCCTCGCTGGATGAGATGGAATACAGGCGCACGCTCTGGACGCACCGTCCGCTCACGGACTTCTGGCGTATCGGGAGCAGCACCGCGAGGAAGCTCGAGGAGAGGCGCATATACACCATGGGGGACATAGCGCGCTGCTCTGTGGAGGATGAGGATGTGCTCTACCGCCTCTTCGGAATCAATGCGGAGCTCCTGATAGACCATGCATGGGGATGGGAGCCATGCACGATGGAGGATATAAAGGCATATAGGCCTGACTCAAGCAGCATAGGCTCTGGGCAGGTGCTGCAGTGCGGCTATGAGGCGGACAAGGCAAGGCTGGTCGTGAGGGAGATGGCGGATGCGGTCGCCTCCTCGCTTCTTGCAAGGCATCTCGCCACGGACCGGATAACCCTCTCGATAGGATACGATGCCGGGAACATGCAGCGCAGCGGGATCTTCGGAGGAGAGACGAAGAAGGACCGCTATGGACGCACGGTTCCCAGAAGCGCCCGGGGCTCCGCGGATCTCGGATGCTGGACATCCTCGGCCAGGAAGCTGATGGAAGCCGCCGCAGGGCGCTTCGACAGGATCGTGGATCCATCCCTTCTCATAAGGCGGCTCTATATAGCAGCAGCCAGGGTGATAAGCGAGGATGAGGCGGACAGCCTGCGGCAGGGCGACCTCTTCGAAAGCGATGGAAAGGACCATGACGCGGAGAAGGAGCGCCAGCTCCAGGAAGCCGCGCTCTCGATACGCCGCCGGTTCGGAGGCAATGCGCTGCTCAGGGGAATGAATCTCGAGGAAGGCTCCACGGCCAGGGAGAGGAACATGCAGATTGGAGGGCATCACAGGTGAATGGGCCTTATGATGATATAATCGGATTGCCTCACCATGAGCCGGAGCGGCATCCGAGGATGCCACGGCAGGAAAGAGCCAGCCAGTTCGCGCCATTCTCTGCCCTTCCCGGATACGGGGATGCGATAAAGGAGCGGGGAAGGCACATGGAAGGTACTGCGATGCTCTCCGAGGCGGCAGAGGATGAGGGAATCGCAGATGACAGCAGGATCGGCTTTGATGATATCCTCTCGACAGAGGAAAGCAAGCGGAGGTGAATATGCTTGATACAGGAATGACGGCTCCGGATTTCACGCTGCCGGACGAATCGGGAAATGCCACGAGGCTCTCTGACTTCAGGGGACAGACCGTTGTCCTCTGCTTCTACCCGAAGGACAACACCCCGGGCTGCACGAAGGAGGCATGCTCGCTGCGTGATTCGATAGAGGACCTGAGGGCCCTTGATGCCACCGTCATCGGCATAAGCCCTGACAGCCCTGAGTCGCACAGGCGCTTTGCGGAGAAGCATTCACTGCCCTTCCATCTGCTCTCCGACCCGGAGCATGCAGTGATGGGGATGTACGGTGCCTATGGCGAGAAGATGCTCTACGGGAAGAGGACTCTGGGAGTGATACGCACCACGTATATAATCGGTGGCGATGGTACGATAAGGAAGGTATTCAGGAAGGTCAATACCGCAACCCACGGGGAGGATGTGAGGAAAGCGCTGGAATCCTGAGAGATCCTGATGCCCAAATTGAGGCAGAGGCGGGGAATGATGAAAGCGATCATCGTGGCCGCAGAGCCACCCTCCTCTCCTCTGCATACTGCATGAGCGAGGAAGAGGGATCATCCTCCTGTCTGCAGGAGGGCCGCAATGCACCCTTCCTCAGTTCCTGAAGCTATGCACAGGTGCCGGGATACGGCCTCCGCGCGATATGAACTCCTCGCATGAGAATGGATTCACGGCCATTATCGGGGCATAGCCGAGAAGCCCTCCGAATGTGGCTGTGTCTCCCACTCCCTTCCCTATGACAGGGATGAGGCGGACAGCCGTCGTCTTCTGGTTGACCATGCCTATGGCCATCTCATCCGCGATTATCCCCGAGATGGTGGATGCCGCGGTATCCCCCGGAATCGCGATCATATCCAGCCCTACGGAGCAGATGCATGTCATCGCCTCGAGCTTCTCGATCGTCAGAGCTCCCGCGTTGACCGCGTTTATCATCCCCTGGTCCTCGCTTACAGGTATGAACGATCCGCTGAGCCCTCCGACATAGCTCGAAGCCATCAGCCCGCCCTTCTTCACCTGGTCATTGAGGAGCGCAAGCGCTGCCGTCGTTCCGGGAGCCCCTGTCCTCTCAAGCCCCATGAGCTCGAGGATATCGGAGATGCTGTCCCCTATCGCAGGCGTGGGAGCCAGCGACAAGTCCACGATGCCGAACGGGATGCCGAGCCTCCTGGAGGCTTCCTTTGCCACGAGCTGCCCGAGCCTGGTGATCTTGAAGGCAGTGCGCTTCACTGTCTCGGCAAGCACCTCGAAATCCTTTCCCCTCACGCCTTCAAGGGCATGCTTTATCACACCCGGGCCGCTTACGCCCACGTTGATCACAGCATCCGCTTCGGTGACGCCATGGAATGCTCCTGCCATGAATGGATTGTCATCAGGGGCATTGCAGAACACGACGAGCTTGGCGCATCCGATGGAATCGCGGTCAGCTGTCCTCTCCGCAGTCTCCTTTATGATCCTGCCCATCAGGGCTACGGCATCCATATTGAGCCCTGTGCGTGTCGAGCCAAGCGCGACTGATGAGCAGATACGCTCCGTTTCCGCAAGAGCCTCGGGAATGGATGCTATGAGCAGCCGCTCGGCTTCGGTCATGCCTTTCGCGCAGAGGGCTGAATAGCCGCCTAGGAAGTTCACCCCGACCTCAGCAGCCGCCCTGTCCAGCGTCTTCGCTATGCGCACGAAATCGGAAGGCTCGTGGCATGCCGCTGCACCGATGATGCCTATGGGGGTGACGGAGATGCGCTTGTTGACGACCGGGATGGCATACTCGCGCTCTATCTCCTCCCCTGTCCGCACAAGGCGCTCCGCACGTTCCAGGATCCTGTCGTATATCCTGGCGCACAGCCTGTCCACATCATCGGAGATGCAGTCAAGCAGGGAGATCCCCAGCGTGATCGTCCTCACGTCGAGGTTCTCCTTCTCGATCATCGCATTCGTTTCTATTACTTCGCTGAGATTGATCATCCTCAGATCCTCTGCATGCTTTCGAAGATCTCCTCGCGCTGCAGCTTGATGATGCAGCCGATTCTCTTCCCAAGGGCCTCAAGCTCATCCGAGAGGGCTATGAATTCCTTATCCGCGCCATTTGCGTCGCAGATCATCATCATATTGAAATAGCCTGACACGATCGTCTGGCTTATGTCCAGGATATTGACATTGCTCTCTGCAAGGAACGTGCAGACCTTGGCTATGATGCCGACCTGGTCCTTGCCCACTACGGTTATTATGGATTTCCTCATTGCGTACCGCCTTTGATCAGCAACATCCTACATGAAGAGCGGACGGCTGGCTAGCCTCAGCCGATATATGCGATATACCTTGCCATCATGACATCCGTGATATCATCGATGAGGAGAAGCTCCATCTCCGTGAAGCCGCATCCAGCATAAGGAACGGATATACCGAAGATACCATGCTCCATGCAGCCTCCCTATACAGCGCTGCTGAGAAGCGCTGGAGCCGGCACATAGCCCAGGAGGTACACGAGGGCAAGGGCGGAGAGGATGCATGATGTATCGGTCTCCGGACTGTGTTCCATCTCCTCATACTCATCATGGCGGGCCCTGAGCTCCCCCAGGACATCGGTGGTGAAGCGGACGTTCAGCCTCACGTTCCCTGATGCGAGATACGACTTCAGGTACCTGTTGAGCTTCCTCTCATATTTCATGTGGTCTTTGAGCGATCCGCGGAAGAGATGCGGATTGTGCGGATAGGTGAAGATATCAGCTGCGTAATGGGAGATCTTCCCAAGCCTGTATGCGGAGACGATCCCGCCTCCTCCCTCATAGTTCTCAAGGAGCCTCTCTATCCGCAGCATGGCCGTGCGGAAGTTGTGGCCCCTGCCCTCGTCACCCGGGGCGACCCCCATGACATATGTCTTCATGCAGACATCGGGCTGGACGCTGCCGAAAAGATAGGCTGCAGACTCGAGAAGCCCCATCGAAGGCCTCATCTGAAGCAGCATGTAGATCCCTGTATGTATATGGCTGATGAATCTCAAATCCAACTCCTGTCCATATATAGCCAGACAAATGTGAAATCCATGCGTAGGTTCATTTATCTGACTATGAAACAAGTAGATGAATACAACAAAACACGGTTCCGTTTCAAGCGGTAAGCCAAGCGGCAGGAGCAAAGTGACGGTGTGGATTCAGGCATGCCATGCATAAGGGAGGGGAAGATGCTATAATCACGCAGCATGAAGGCAGGAGTGACCATATTCATACTGATTGCATCCATCACCATGCCCCTCTGGGCATCATATTCGCTGGCGATGCCGGCATCCGCCTCGGAGCGCCTTGCGGTCATAAGCAGCGATGGCGACACGATAGAGCTTGACAGCACTGTGTGGTACATGAGATGGAACGGGCTCAGGCTTGAGCAGATGGCAGAGGATATCTACAGGATCGAGGATACTGACGGGACAGCGGTGCTGGCCGCCGGCTGCGCTGCCAGCATCCGCGATATCGAGGATGTACTGGATCACAGCGCCTACGGCATCGGATCGCTGATCCTTGCCGGCGGCATGCCGGAGATCGGGGTCCTTGAGGACTCCGGGATAATGAGCGTCTACACGGCAGAACGCATTGACGACAGGGCGAGGATCGTGCTCGAGCGCCGGGGCATCACAGCAGAGCGCTTCGGGAAAGGCGCTGTCCTAGGGATCGAGGATGGGCATCCCCTCATTGAGCCCCGGCTCAGGGAAGTGCATATAAGATGCCCTGAATGCGGGGCACCCTTCAGCATATTCGTCTGATCACTGCTTCTGCTTCCTGGCGCCCTGTGCCTTCTGGTGCTCCTTCCTGAATCTCAGAGGCGATACAGAGGCATATTCCTTGAAGACCCTGTCGAATGTCTTCACGCTCCCGAAGCCGCATTTCGCGGCGACTGCGCTGATGCTGGCGTGCCCGGATACAAGCTCTGCCTTCGCCTTGCATATCCTGTAGGAAGTAAGGTAGTCGTAGAATGTCACGCCGGTGTATTCCTTGAATATCCTCGAGAAATATGTCGGCACATAGCCAGCAGCCTCCGCTGCCTCAGGAAGCGTGAGAGGGCTGCTGTATCTCTCCTCTATCATGGCGAATACCCTTGCGATCCTTCCCCTCACCTTGCTGTCCGTGCCGCTTCCGTTCTCGACGGATATCGGGCTGACCGAGCTGTCCGCAGCAAGCGCGGAGATCGAGAAGAGGGCTGAGCGTATCCTCAGCTCATCAAGAGGCGATGATGGTGAGAGCTCCTCAAGGGACGATATCCATCCACGGAGCTTTTCCCTTCCGCTCTCCTGCCAGCTGCCCGTTGTCCTGGGGTTATGTCCAAGCCCCTCCAGCACCGCAGCCTGCACAGCCGCTGCTTCAGGGGTGCCTGAGAAGAGATCAGGGGAGAATATGATGGTGACGAGCTCTGCCTCGCTGGGGAAGTAGAAATGGCTGTCCCCCGGAGCGATTATCGCGGCCTCGCCTTCCCTGACAACCGTCTCGGCTCCGTTTATGAGGAGCTTCTGCTCACCGCTTCTCACATAGGTGATCTCTATCTCACCATGCCAGTGCATCGGGAAGGCGCGTATACCTGAATTATGAACGAGGACGTAATGAAGTTCCTGCTCAGAAGTCACAAACATGAAAGGTGCGTACATTATTCTATCCTCTTCTGGCTTGCGCCAGATTCCACTGCTTAATACATTAGCAGGAAACAATCCAATAAGCAAAAGTTTTCTGAGGAAATTGTATGAATTTAGCCATCGGCGGAATCGTGCAATATCTGCAAAGGTATCTCAATCAAGAGATTCATATAACGAAAATCGTGCTTTATGAGGCAATATCCTGCCAATATGGATAAAAAAGGGATTTTATGAGAAAAACAGGATGCTCAGCAAAGCATCCAGGAATCCCATCCTGATGGAACGGAATACTCCATCCATCCCGGGTCGAAGGTGAACACTGCAGCTGACCTGATATATGGGATTCCCTTTTCATGATCGTTCCAGCAGGCTCATCCGGAGCGAGACCCCGGTCCAGGCCATGCTGTTGCGGTACCGCCCCGCGGCTGCGGGAGAGACACCTTCTTTCTGTTATTCCATCAGCGCAATCGCATCCTTCAGGCAAACCGCACGGTCAGATGCGGTAGATGCGCTCAGTGCTATCCGGATCCTGCCGGAAGAAGACCGCGGTGAATCCTGTGATGGCGACAAGCGTGGAGGAGGTGCGCTCTGCAAGCGAACGCGATATCCCATCGATCTCATCCTTCGCGCTCTGGAACCTGACCTTCACGAGCTCATGGGAAGCAAGGGCATCATCGAGTGCTTTCGCCACTCCATCGGTAAGACCTTCCTTGCCTACATAGACAACCGGATCAAGCTGCTGTGCCCTTGAGCGGAGAAATGCCCGCTGATAACTCATGAGTTCCATATCCTGAAAGATACGCATGATGGAATATAAAGGCAAGAGGCCGGATTCCCGCCCCCCCTGATCAGTCGCCGTACTCGGCTATGACCTCGAAACGCTTTATCTTCTTGGTGCTCGTCATCGGCATCGGATGATCGGCAACGGTCACACGGGTTATCTTCTTATAGCTCTGGAGCTCCCTGTTGACCTCTGCGACGATATCATTCATGTGCTTCTCGACAGCAGCTTCATCGCTCTCCTTCTTCAGATAGCCCTGCGATGGCAGGATGATCGCCCTTATCCCCTCGCTTCTCAGCGCCTTGTCGGCGGTATAGCCGATGATGCACACCTGGTCTATATCATCATAGAGCTGGAAATGATCCTCTATCTCCTCAGGGAAGACGTTCTTGCCGCCTTCCGTGACGATCACGCTCTTCGCCCGCCCTGTAAGGTAGAGATATCCGTCCTCGTCCTGATGCCCCACATCGCCGGTATTGAGCCATCCGTCATCGGAGAGTATCTCCTCCGTAGCCTCAGGGTTGTTGTAGTAGCCCTTCATGACCATGGGGCCCTTGATGTATATCAGGCCGTTCCCGTCGCTGTCCGGATCGACGATCCTCACATCGCATCCGGGTATCCTCCGCCCTACCGACGTCTCGATATACGCCTCGACAGGATTGAGATGGGTTATGGGAGAGGTCTCCGTAAGCCCATAGCCCTGCACGAAATCTATGCCGAGCTCATTGAACATCCTGAATGTGGAGGATGGAAGCGGGCCGCCGCCGCAGATGCATATCCTGTTGTCCTCAAGGGACAGGTTGCGCAGCAGGAAGCCGAACATCCTCTTGCCGATGTTCACACCGAAGACCTTCTTCACGAAGCCGGAGAAGCTCATCATCGCCCTTACCAGGCCATAGACAGCAGCCCCCTTCTTCCTGACTCCTGCCATGAGCGCGGCTATCATCTTGTTGAAGAGCATCGGGACAGCGAGGAACATCGTCACATGCCCATCCTTGAGCTCCCTGAGTATCTGCGACACAACGAGCTTCTTCCCGAATACGGTCGCGGCTCCCACGGAGAATGCCTCGAAGAAGACGGCAAGCATGGTATATGCATGATGTATCGGGAGGATCGCATAGAAGACATCCGTGGAGAAGATGTTCATATTGCCCTGCGCAAGATAGCAGTCGGAGATGAGGTTGTCATGCGTGAGCATGACGCCCTTCGGCGTGCCGGTGGTTCCGGAAGTGAAGAGTATCGCGGCGATATCGCTGCCCTCTGCCCTCTCGCATTCAGCCTCCGGCCCTGTCATATCGAGGACGAACGGGACATCGGCACCGGGCTCGAGGGAATAGACGGCGGAAAGGCCGCCCTGGATCCTTCCGAGACGCTCCTTGTCGATGAAGAGACGGGAGACTCCGCCAAAGGCGATGAGTCTCTCCATCTCAGCATCATTAAGGGAGTAATCAAGCGGAACAACAGTTGCCCCGGCATAGATGATACCAAGATATGCAATCGCCCATTCCGGGCTGTTCTTCCCTGATACAGCGATCCTGTCGCCTTTCCTGACACCTGTGGACATAAGGCAGTACGATACTTCCCTTATCTTCCTCTCTGCCTCGCTGTAGGTGAATGACTCCTCCTTCGGAGAGAATGCGCGGAAGCAGAGATTGTCAGGATACCTCAGTGCGGAGATATGGAACGTCTCCTTCACATTCGGCCACTCACCCTGGAATTCCTTCCCCCTGTATGCGTCAAGGAAGCGCCAGGGCTCTGATGGTTTGAATTTCATGGAAATCCCCTTTTACTGGAAGTCTCATTGAATTCTAGCTTCCACGGAGTCCTTGTCAATGCGGAGCACGCGGAAAAGGCATAGTGAATATTCACTACTCCGCTGTGCAGGCCGGGGAAACGGCGCTGCACGGCCCCTTATACCGGGATGGATGGGAATGCCGCTCTTGGAAGCACAGACTCCCCTGCCTCTTATCGCATTGGATGCCCGGAGAGAAGAGAAGGGCCCCCTGGGGACCCTTCAGAGCTATGCATGCATCTCTCATGCTGCAGGGAAGCTTATCGTGATGACCGTGCCGTCCCCGAACTTCGAATCGAGGTTTATCGCTGCATGATGGAAGATGGCGGCATGGCGCACGATCGAGAGGCCGAGGCCTGTTCCCCCGGATTCCCTGGACCGGGACTTGTCCACCCTGTAGAAGCGTTCGAAGACACGGTCCTTGTCATTATCGGGGATGCCTATCCCCGTATCCTTGACAGAGAGGATGACCTTGTCATCGCGCCGGGATATGGATACATCGACCTTCCCGCCTTTCCTGTTGTACTTGATGGCGTTATCGACAAGATTCGAGATCATCTCATCGATGAGCATCTCCGATCCGTTTATGCAGCCCCTGTCGGAAATATGCATATCTATGGCAACGGAGAAGCTCTCTGCCCTCTTCTTCAGCCTCGATACGACATCCTCGGCTATCTCGGAGATGGAGATGCGCGAGAGATCCTCTGATGCATCGCCCTCGTCCAGCTTGGAGAGCCTGATGATGTCATGGACAAGCGCTATCAGGCGCTGGCTCTCATCGTATATCTCCTTGCCGAAATCCCTTACCGTAGCTTCTGGCACGCCGCCTCTCATCAGGAGCTCCGCGAATCCGGATATCGATGTCAGAGGTGTCCTGAGCTCATGGCTGACATTCGCCGAGAACTCGCGCCTGAGCCTTTCGCGTCCGGCCTTCTCCGTTATATCGATTATGATGATGACTGCGCCAGTTGCAGCGCCTTTGTCGAATACAGGCGATGCGATTATCTGCAGGGACCTTGCCTTGCCATCGATGACGATCTCCATTCTCCTGCCGGAAAGGGCTCCTGACACGGCATCGGAGAAATCATCGGAACGGTTTATCGCGAGGATGCTGTCCCCTGGCCTCACCTCCTCCGAATCGAACAGGCGGTAGGCTGCGCTGTTGACGGAAAGCAGCCTCATCGACGGGTCTATGACAGCAAGGCCTTCCGACATGTTGTCCGTGATTATCGTGAACTCGCGGCTCCTGCGTTCCGCATCCTCTATCTGGCTGCGGATCGTCGCCTGCTGCTTCGCGATGCGGAAGAGAAGCGGCGAAAGCTCCTCATAGCCCTCCGCGGATTCCGGATGCTCGAGATCCAGCGTGTTTATCGGATCGGTGATCCTGCGCGCTGCCCTGTACGAATAGTAGGCGAAGAAGGCGATGAGCAGCAGGAGTATCAGGATAAGCGGGAAGATCATGTCGACAAGGAATGAAGCGAGGGCATCAGCGCTGAGCGATACACGGAGCACCGAGCCGTCAGAGAGCTTCACTGCCGCATAATGGAGCCTCTCAAGGAGGGTTGAGCTCCTGCGCTCCGATACGCCATAGCCGTAGATGAGGGCTTCATGCACCTCCTCCCTGTCCTCGTGGTTGTCCATGGTGCCCGGGTCAGCTGCGCTGTCAAACAGCACAGTGCCGTCAGGCGATATGTGGGTTATCCTCTGCCCCGCTATATCCATCAGCGGGATAAGCGACATGTCCCTGTCCGCGGCAGCCTTCAGAAGGCTGAGCTCGGATGCGAGATCCTCGTCGATCCTCCTCTCATATGTCGAGTAGAATACGAAGACCGATACCGATAGCGTAAGCATGAGCGTGAGCAGTATCGAAAGGAATACCGTATGGAATATCTTCTTGTTCATCAGTTGCCCCTGAAACGATAGCCGACACCCTTGACGGTCTCGATACGCTGGCCTTCAGCCCCGAGCTTCTCCCTCAGATGCCGGATATGCACATCGACGGTCCTGTTCTCGCCGTCGAAGGAATAGCCCCATACCGTGTTGAGTATGCTGTCACGGCTGAGGACTATGCCATCATTCTCCATGAGATACAGAAGGAGGTTGAACTCCTTCAGCGTAAGCTCGATGCGGCTCCCGTTGACCTTCACGATATGGGAAGCCTCGGATATCCCGATGCCTCCGAGCGATATATCATCGGCACGCCTGCTGCGCTCGGTGCGCCTCATCACCGCCTTTATCCTTGCCAGCAGCTCCATCATGCCGAACGGCTTCGCGATGTAGTCATCAGCACCGCTGTCCAGGCCGAGGACCTTGTCGTACTCCGTGCCCTTCGCGGTGAGCATGATCACCGGGATATCCCGCAGGCCGGGATTGGCGCGTATCGAGGAAAGCAGCTCAAGCCCCGATTCACCGGGGAGCATTATATCCAGGAGGAAAAGCTCCGGCTTGTCCTGCCCCATCTCGGCTTCCATCGCCTCCCCCGATTCGAAGGCGGCGACCTCATAGCCGGAACCCTTGAGGGCATAGCTGACGAGCTTGCGTATCGATGGATCATCCTCAACGAGATATATCATCATTTCACCTGCACGGGGTTATTCAGCCAGTCCCCGCTGGCATCGAATGCATTGAGCACCCAGCGCGCAAGCGATGCGGCATGATCCCCCATCCTCTCGAAATACTTCGCGATCATCAGGAGATCGGGTGCCTCGGCAGCATCCTTGTCGCCCTCCCTGATCATCGTCGTGATCATCTCCTTCGCATTGACGAAGGAATTGTCCACGATATCATCGGAGGAGAGAACGGCCTGGGCCTTCTCCGTATCGGAGTGGACGAAGGCATCGATTGCGCCGACCACCATATCGGTAACCTCGCCGCACATCCTGTCCAGGCCGATGCGTGCCGGCAGCTCATCATTCGAGATGAACGGTATTATCTCGGAGATATCCCCTGCATTGTCGCCTATCCTCTCGATATCGACAACCATCTTCATGGCGGAGGATATCGTGCGGAGATCCCTGGCGACCGGCTGCCTCTTGAGAAGCAGGCGGAGGCAGAGTGCCTCTATCTCCCTTTCCTTCTCGTCTATCTGATGGGAGATCGCCGCTATCGAATCGAGCCTGGAGCGGCCGTTGCCCGTAAGCGCGTCATGGAGCGCGGAGAGAGCCTCCTCGGAAAGGGAACCCATCTTTATCATGCTGACATACAGAGTCTCAAGCTCACTGTCGAATCTTGTTCTCATATCAACCGAACCTTCCTGTTACGTAATCCTCCGTCCTTGAATCAGACGGGTTGGAGAATATCCTCTCCGTAGTGTCATATTCTATAACCTCGCCAAGGAGGAAGAAAGCCGTCTTGTGCGCGATGCGGAGCGCCTGCTGCATATTGTGCGTGACGATTATGATCGTATACCTGTCGCAGAGGCTCATCGCAAGCTCCTCTATCTTCGCAGTGGAGATGGGATCGAGGGCCGATGTGGGCTCATCCATAAGCAGCACCTTCGGCTGCACGGCAAGAGCGCGTGCGATGCAGAGCCGCTGCTGCTGCCCTCCGGAAAGCCCGAGGGCGCTCTTCCTCAGCCTGTCCTTCACCTCATCGAAGAGGGAGGCATCGACAAGAGCCTTCTCCACGATCTCATCGAGCTTCACCTTGCTCTTTATGCCATGGGTGCGCGGCCCGTATGCGATATTGTCGTATATGCTCATCATGAACGGGTTCGGCTTCTGGAAGACCATGCCGACCTCATATCTGAGCCCGTTGACATCCACCTTCGGCGAGAAGATATCCTCCCCGTTATAGATCACCTGCCCCTCTATCCTCACGCCGGGAACGAGATCGTTCATCCTGTTGAGCGTACGGAGGAATGTGGACTTGCCGCATCCCGAAGGGCCGATGAGAGCCGTGATGCTCTTCTCTTCCATGCTGAGGTTTATCTTCTTCAGCGCCTGCATCGATCCGTACCAGAGGTCCAGATCCTTTGTCTCTATGATTGTCACTGTCCGTTTCTCCTCTTCATCAGCCTTCCCATATATCCGGTAAGGAGGTTTATGATGACGGTAAGGACCATCAGGATGGATGCGATCGCGAATGCGATATCGAACTCCCCGCGCTCGCTTGCATAGACATAGAGCGCGACAGTGAGGGTTGCGCCTGCAGATCCAAGCCCATCGATGAATCCATTGATGTTATGTGCGAATCCTGCCGTGAAAAGAAGGGCTGCGGACTCGCTGAGTATCCTTCCGATCGAAAGGATGCACCCTGTGACGATGCCGTTGACGCATGTCGGGAGCACAACCGTCCTGATGACGCGCCACTTCCCGGCCCCTAGCGCGAATGCGCCTTCCCTGTAGCTCTCGGGAACTGTCTTCAGGCTTTCCTGCGTTGTCCTCATTATCGTAGGGAGGTTCATTATGACCAGGGTCAGGGCCCCGGCCATAAGCGAGGTCCCCAGCGAGCAGAACTGCACGAATACGAGCATGCCGACAAGGCCGTAGATTATGGACGGTATGCCGGAAAGCGTCTCAGCCGCGAACTCTATCAACTCGACGATCTTCCTGTTCGTCGCATATTCATTGAGATAGATGGCCGCGCCTACTCCGATCGGAAGCACGACAACAAGCGTCGCTATGACGATGTATATCGTGTTGAGTATATCCGGAAGGATACCGATCGTATGCCGAAGGGTGCTCGGCTTAGTGAACAGCAGCTGCGGTGTGATATGCGGCACGCCGCGGAAAAGCACATACAGTATCATGAAGGCCGTAAGGGCCGTTACAAGGATGAGGGAGAGATAGCACAGCGCTTTCATGACCGTGCACCATGTCCTCCTCGTCCCTGATATCCTCTCGATCATCTTCTCTCTCCTCCTGTCTTCAGCACATTGAGGATGGCATTGATTATCATTATGAAGAGGAAGAGCACGAGCGCTATTGAGAAGAGCGCCTCCCTCTGCAGCCCCGATGAATACGACATCTCAGATGCGACTGCTGTCGTGAGGAACCGCACGGACTTGAAGATCGATGGCATGTTGGCCACGTTGCCTGCAACCATCATGATCGCCATGGCCTCTCCGATAGCCCTTCCTATTCCGAGCACTATAGCTGTGAATATACCGCTCTTGGCTGCGGGGACAGTCACGCGGAAATACGTCTCTATATCGGTAGCGCCGAGTGCAAGCGAGGCTTCCTCATATTCCCTCGGGACTGCCTGGAGCGACGTGAGCGACACGTTGATGACCGATGGCAGGATCATCACCGCAAGCACGATGATTGCCGCCAGCAGCGTCGCGCCATCGGGAACTCCGAAGAGTATCCTTATGCCGGGGACAAGGATCGTCATGCCTACAAGGCCATATACGACAGAAGGAATGCCCGCAAGCACCCCTATGCAGAGCTCCATTGCATCCCTGACCTTCTTCGGAGCCATCTTCGCAAGATACACAGCTGCGAAGAATCCTATCGGAACACCTATGATGATAGCCCCTGCCGTACCATAGATACTGGTCAGGATGAATGGGAGGATACCGAACTCGGGCTCAGCTGCAGTGGAAGCCCAGCGGGTTCCGAAGAGGAACTCCACCGGGCCTATCCTGAAGATGGCCGGCAGGCCGGAGATCACGAGGTATACCGTGATGACCAGGACCGAGCCGACCGCAACGAGACCGAGGATCAGGAAGACCATGTGGATGATATCCTCCATCAGCCTGCGGGGATTATGCCTGTATCCCTTCTGGTCGATGAATTCTCTCAGGTTCATTTCCTGATTCCCCTGATGGTCAGTCAGCTACAGGAACAGCACCAGCACCAGCGATGATGGAAGCTGCATCCGATGATACGCAGTAATCGAAGAATGCCTGTGCAGCGTCTGAAAGCGGAGTCTCTGCGAGTGTTGCGAAGACAAACGGCCTCTGGATCCTGTAGTCGCCGCTCTTTACAGTGTCCTCGGAAGGAGCGACACCCTCGACCGTCACGACCTTGACATCCTCAAGGTTGCTTGCAAGGGAAGCATATCCGATTGCGCCCGGATTCTGGGAAACAGCCGTGATGACAGCGCCCGTGGAGGTAAGCTCCTGGCTGTATGCGCATGCATCCTCCGTATCCGTTATCGACTCGAAGCCATCCCTTGTGCCGCTTCCTGCCTCACGTCCGATAGGCACGACAGGAGCATCCGGTCCGCCGATCTCGCTCCAGTTGGAGACAGCGCCTGTGAAGAGGCCTGAGATCTGCTCGATCGAGAGATCGGAGATGGTGTTCTCAGGGTTGACGATGATGGCGATTCCGTCAAGGGCGACGATCGTCTCGGCAAGCCCGCTCTCAACCTCGCTGTCCTTGAGCGCGCGGGAGGAAAGGCCGATGTCGCACCTGCCTTCGAGAGCTGCCGTGATGCCTGTGCCGCTTCCTGTCGGGTTATATGTCACATTGACGTTCGGATTGTCGGTCATGTACTGCTCTGCAAGGGAAAGGATAACCTGCTCCATCGATGTGGATCCGTCTGTCGAGACAGTAGCTGTCTCTTCCTTGGAACCGCCTGCGAATGCTACGGTGGCTGCAAGAGCCGCAATAAGCGTGATCATGAGGATTCTCTTCATTTCAATACTCCTATGAGGGCATAGCCCTTTGTGTTATGCCGAAATGGTAGTGATGCAGTATTAAGAACCAAGCTATGGCATGTTAAATCTGCGTTAAGTTTTGCATTTCCATGGATATTCAGGAATTATGCATTCCAGGGCATAGCTGCCCGGATGCAGGTGCGCCATGCAGGGGTGATGGCCTATGCGCCTTTATTGTGCTAGACTTCTCCGCTGTGATCCATTCGATAGATGAGCTTGAGACGGTCTTCGATTCATACAGCCCTTCCCTTCCCGACAGGAGGATAAGGGAATACAGGCTTGACAGGATGCGGCTCATCCTCGAGGCGATCGGCAATCCCGAGAGGAGCTTCAGGAGCTACCATGCGGCAGGCTCCAAGGGAAAGGGATCGACCTGCGCATATCTTGCAGCCCTGCTCTCAGGATACGGAAGGAAATGCGGCCTCTACACATCCCCGCATCTGTATACGGTAAGGGAACGGTTCACGCTCTCAGGCGCATTCTTCAGCGATGATGAGTATATATCAGCATACAACAGCCTCGAGGAGATGACCGGGGCGCTGCGCCTGCCGGAGGGATACGGGCCTGAACGCCCCACGGTATTCGAGATGTATACTGCCTACGCATATCTTCTGTTCATGCGGGCAGGATGCACGGATGCGGTGATCGAGACGGGTCTGGGCGGCAGGCTGGATGCCACGAACACCCTATCTCCCGAGGCCGTCATCCTGACTCCTGTGGAGCTGGAGCACACCGATGTGCTGGGAAGGACGATTTCTGCCATAGCCAGGGAGAAATCAAGGATAATCGTGGAAGGGAAGCCTGTCTTCATATCCGCCGAGCCCGAGGAGGCCGAACGGGTATTCATCGACGAGGCTGCCAGATGCATGGCTCCTGTCCACTCCCTGATGAATGAGGTATCCTGCCTCAGGTCATCGACGGAGCAGGATGGCGAGCATGTCTCATTCATCCTCGATGGGAGGGAATTCAGGCTTACTCTGAGGATGTGCACCGCGGCGCAGGCCGGGAATGCCGCACTGGCGGTGCTGACGGCATCCCGGCTGGGATTCCTGTCCGACGAGGGGATCAGGGCAATGGAGAGGACCGCACTGCCAGGAAGATTCGAGAGACGGAGGCTGAACGGCCGCCTCATCGTCATCGACACCGCGCACACCGCGAATTCAGCTGCCGCATCGCGTGATGCATTCCTCACGCTCTCATCAGGGAATCCCGTGCTCGTGTTCGGAGCGGTCAGGGGCAAGGATATAGAAGGCCTGGTACGCACCCTCTTCCCACCCTTCCGGAGGATCATCATATCGCGTCCGGGAACATACAGGGAAAGCGATCCCGGAGCGATATACGCACTCGCCACCGCGCTCTTCCCCGACAAGGACATAAGGCTGGAGGAGGATCAGGACAGGGCCCTGGATAGCGCACTTGCATTCTCCTCTGATATACTCATAACAGGTTCATTCTATCTCGCCGCAGGGATGGGAAGGCTGAAGGAAGCAGATGGGGCTTAACTGGAAGGAAACGGAGAGGATACTGTCCGAGCTGCCTCTGGAGGGAAGCTATATCCAGAGGATAACGGAGCACAGCGTCAATTCATTCACATTCTCCATGTACTCACGCACGGAGAAGGCCTGGCTTCTGTATGTGGAGGTGTCATCGCCGTATGCGCGCATATGCAGGACAGAGCGGATGAGGCCGAAGACCAAGCGCATGCAGCGCTTCACCCAGTACATGAACGCGCATATAGTGGGCAAGAGGATAGCGGGCGTATGGCAGTATCCATATGACAGGGCATTCCGCCTCACGCTCTCCTCATCGGAGGAAACGCTGGAGATGCACATCCGCCTGTTCTCCGGCCCAGGGGCGAATATCATCATCACCAGCAGCAGCGGCATCATACAGGAGCTCCTGTACAGGAGACCGAACCGCGGCGAGGAGAATGGGAAGCCGCTCGCCATCGATATAAGGCAGGATGAGGGCAGCAGGCATTATGATATCCGGCCATACACCACCGCGACGCTGAGCGAGGCCATAGACAGCGGGATGTCCCAGGAAGCCTCGGACAGCATGAGGGAAGATCTCCTTGAGCGTCTCACGGAGAAGCGGGACAGGGAGCTTGCGGCACTCCGCGAGAGGCGGCAGAGGCAGATGGAAAGGGAGAAGGAGACATCGGGCTACGAGGAGACAAGGCGTGCCGCGGATATCCTCTCCGCAAGCCTCTTCATGGTGCAGAAGGGAATGAAGAGCATAGAGCTTGATGACTGGGAGAGAGGCGGAAGGATAACGATAGCCCTCGATGCATCGCTTTCTCCCAACGAGAACCTGGAGAGGCTCTATCAGCGCTACCGCAAGGACAGGAAGGCATCGGAGATGGCCCGGGAGGAGATAGAGCGCACCGAGGCTGAGATCAGGGAGACGGAGGAGCGCTACCGCATCCTGCTTGACGGCGCATCCGATGAGAAGCTGCGGAAAGCCGTGGAGAAGGCTCCCGACAGCCGGAAGGACGGCAGCGGGAAACGCCCCGGGCTGTGGCTTACCGTGCGGGGCTTCGACATGATCGTAGGGCGCAGCGCAAAGGAGAACGACGAGATACTCCGTACCCATGCCCGGGGTTCCGACCTGTGGCTCCATACACGGGACTATGCCGGAGGCTATGTCATCATCAAGGCACAGAAGGGGAAGACGGTCCCGCTCCCCGTGCTCCTCGATGCCGCATCGCTTGCGATCCACTACTCCAAGGCGAAGAAGAGCGGCAGGGCTGACCTGTACTATACGCAGGTCAAGTACCTCAGGCGTGCAAAGGACGGGAAGCAGGGACTCGTGCTTCCGACGCAGGAAAGGAACCTGTCGGCCGTCCTCGACGAGGAAAGAGTCAGGGAGATACTCCGATGATATACCACAGCAGCATCTTCTATCCCGGGAACAGGGATGAGCTGCTGGCAGCGGTCAGCCCGATTGCTGCCGGCGTTCCGCACAGGGCATTCATACTCCCCCATCAGGCGCTGCAGTACTCAGCGCATCTATACAGGGAGGCATTCGCATCCATTCCGGACGGCACGAGGATAGTCGCATTCCTCCCCCTCCACAGGGAGCCTCTCATCCGTGATAGCTCCAGCATCCTCTTCTCTCCGTCTGAGAGGGAGGAGCGGACGGAGCTCGGCATCGTCAGGATCGGAAGCCTCGGATACCCATCCTCAGCCTCCTATGAGGAAGAGGAATACAGCCTGGAGCTCCTGTATCCGTTCATCGCTTACCATAATCCGGCCTCGACGCTGTATCCTGTCTTCATGCATGCGAGGACAAGCCAGGATGCGAGGCTGCTTGCAGGGATCGCGGAGGCATTGGATGATGGAAGGACTGCCTTCATAATCTCATCGAACATGACCGGGAGGGGACTTGCAGAGGAGAAGGTGAAGGAAGAGAGGGACCGGACCATAAAGGCGATAGAGAGAGGGGATGGTCTTCTCGACCAGTGGCATAAGGGCAGGATAGGCGCATGCGGCACACCTGCGATAGAAGCGCTGCAGCGTGCGCTCCGCTCACGCTGGCGCTTCGCAGGCCTCGGCACTGAGGAAAGGATGGCCGGGCATGCGTATTTCTATATGGATTGAGGAAGATGGCAGGAAGGATAGCAGAGATAGAAAGGGACGGGGAAGCGAAGACCGCGATCCTCATAGGCGATGATTCATTCGGACTCCCGAGGCATCTGATGCAGGGAGAGAAGAAGAGCGGCATCATCTACGATGGGAAGGCCTTCTCAGAGTGGTACTGGGAAGGGATGTGCGTCATAGACGGGATGAGATACGTGTACTTCCCTCCTCTCAGCATACGCCCCATCGATGCGATAGCCACGGAGTGCAGGAAGGATGCGCTGAGGATAGTCAGGAACATAGCCGTGGCTCTCGAGAGCGCGGATGAGGAGTTCCTTGACCTGGAATCGGGCATATTCCCTCTCTACAGGATCTGGATCGCAGGGGACTGCGGGATACTGCTCCTGCCGCCTGACCTCGGGGACATATTCTCCGTGATGATGGACGACAAGGAGAAGGAAAGGTGCGTTAGCAGCATCATACAGGGCAATGCGGAGAAAGGCTTCCTGCTCATAACGGAGATGGCCGAGCTCCTGTACTATGCCGCCTCGGGAGTGCTTCCATTCGCCCGCGATGGAATCAGGGAATCAGGATACAGGCAAGTCCCGCTCAGCGCATATGCGCAGCTGCCGGAGAGGACCGATGGCTTCATCAGCTTCATCCTCAATGCCAGAAGCCGCGAGATGAGGGATATCATGGGGAACGGGAAGGCCGGTGAATGCCTTGGATGGTTCCTCTCCCGCTCGGCATCGCTTGAGTGGGATGCTGAAGACCGGACAGAGGAGGAACGCGACAGGGCCATAGCCGCTGCCGAATCCTCCGCTCCGTTCACCTCGTTCATGGCATCAAGGGAGAGGAAGGCAGGGCGCAGGATATTCTGGAGAAGACGCGGTACGGTCATCTGCATAGCCGCAGCAGCGGCCATATCCATCGCAGTCTTCCTCTGGTCATGGATCTCCGGGCTGCTTGAACCGCCTCTGACGAAGGACATGGATCCGGAGGAGATCATCGAGGCATTCTACGATGCCCAGAGCGACTGCCGCCCGGACCTCATCAGGGAGGCCATAAAGGGCTTCGAGGCTCCGCAGGAAAGGGAGATAACGACACTTTATGTAACCTCACGGACCCGCATGGCCTACGAAGGCATGGAGACGGTGATAAACGTCAATGACTGGCTTGCCGCAGGCTCCCCTCCCGTTCCTGACACATCGGTGATCTACGGTGTCGTGCTTGATTCCATAGAGCGCACAGGCGAGAGCGAATACACCGCGCACAGCACATGGTACACCACCCTCGCCTCCGATCTGAGCGGGGAAGCCTCCACTGCAGGCGGCACGGAAGCGCTCTATGGCTACAGCGTCGAGCAGACATTCAGCTTCAGCTGGAACCGGAGAGGCTGGTGGAACATAACAGGGTCTGAGATAACCGGGCGGGAATACCTAGGATACGAGACCGTCAGCACCTATTCCCCTGGAAGAGAGATACTCCCTGATGCCGCGGCTGTCTCCGGGATGGAAGAAGCGGGCAGCGGTGAATGAGGAGAAGAAAGTCATCTGGCGCTTGGCATACTGGCATGTCGAGCGCACTATATCATCCTTGATCACCGGAAGCGAGACCTCGCCGGATTCCGCCGCATCGAGGAACTCCCTGTAGCCGATGGCCCTCATAGCAGGCCATGCACGCCCTGCACCCATGTCCATGAGGCGCCTTATCTCATCATAAAGGCCTTCCCTGAACATCTCATCCACACGCTCGCGGATACGGCTCCTGAGCTCTGTGCGGTCACGGTCAAGCCCTATGATTATGAAATCGATATCGCTGCGGGGCCGGGATGGAAGAGCGAATGATGAAAGCGGCTGTCCGGAGCATCTGTACACCTCTATCGCACGCGATATGCGGTAGGTATCGCCGATGGCTATCCGTGAGGCGGATACGGGATCTACCGAAGCCAGGTATGAATGGGCCCATGCGATGCCTTTCCTCTCCATCTCCTGCCTCACGGCGATCCTGACGGCCTCATCGGAAGGAGGCGCAGCTGAAGGACCGTAGACAAGGGATCTGAAATAATAGGCGGTGCCGCCTGTTATGAGCGGAATATGGGAGCGGGATGAGATATCGGAGATGCAGAGCTCCGCATCACGCACGAAATCCCCGGCTGTGTACTGCTCCCAGGGATCGCGGATATCAAGAAGATGATGCGGAATGGATGCACGCAGGCGGCTGCCGGGCTTCGCCGACCCTATGTCAAGGCCCCTGTAGACCTGGACCGAATCGGCATTCACTATCTCGAAGCCGCTGCTGAAGAGCTCTTCCGTAAGGGCGGTCTTGCCGACAGCGGTAGGACCGAAAAGGACAACGGCCTTATTCCTCCGTGCCGTCTTCGTCTTCCCTGTACTCGATCTCATCGTTAAGAGCGCGTGAGAGGACCACGGAGACGATCTTGTCCCCCTTGTCCTCGATCTCCTTCCTCTTATCGGTAGCAGCGTAGATCGCCGCTTCCTTGATAGCTACGCTCGTAAGCTCGTAGACATTGCATTCCTTATCGATAAGTTCATTTAGAGGAATCACGTGAATCTCCTTATTACAGCCTTGTTATCGTACCAGAGAAGAGCTGTCCTTGCCAATACCCCTGGCCCTGCCGACTATCATGGCCGCTATCTCCTCCGGGGATATATCATCAGTGGCTATTATCATATCGGCTACGGAGGATGCGGTGCTGTTGTCTATCCCGTATATCTTCCTGTAGCGCTCCGTATCATTGCCGTCGCGCGTCACTGTCTCCCTGTAGCGTTCCTCGAACGTGCCGCCTTCCCTCTTCTGTATGCGCCTGGCACGCGTCTCGGGGGATGCCGTGAGGTAGACCTTGAGCTCGGCCTCCTTGAGCATCCATATAGCCAGCCGGGAGCCCAGCACGCAGTCAGGGACAGACATCGCCATCTCGACCTGGCGTCTGTCAAGCTCCCTGTCGATCTCCCAGTCCTTCTCAGCCATGGCGCAGAACTCCCAGAAATCCACGCCTCTCTCCTCAGCCATCTGCCTGAATGTGAAATTGATCATCGGATAGCCCAGGGCCTCCGATACGAGCCTTGTGACAGTGGTGTTGCCGCAGCCGCTCCTGGATGAAATAGCGATCCTCATTCGATGTTCCTTATCTGCTCACGTATGTTCTCTATATCATCCTTCATGCCCACGACACGGAGGTTGATACCTACAAGCTGGCTCTTGGATGCAATCGTATTGCACTCCCTCTGCATCTCCTGGCAGAGGAAATCGAGCTTCTTGCCGACAGGCTCGGAGGATGAGAGGAGACGGCTGTATTCCGCTATATGCACCCTGAGCCTCTGCACCTCCTCGTTTATGGAGTAGCGCACGAGGACAGCAGCGAGCTCTGCCATGAAATCAGGGGAATCCCCCTTCCTTTCCGTAAGCTCCTCATACTTCTCCGTCAGCAGCTTCCTGTAATGCTCCTCAAGCTCCCCTGCGCTCTCCTCGATGCCGGAGAGGGAGGCCTCGAACCTGTCCCCCAGCCTCCTCAGGTCCTCCAGTGTGCCCAGGCCTTCCCTCGCCCGCCCTTCAGCGAATGCTGAAAGGGCCTCCCTGAGGGAAGTCCTGACACCATCTTCATAGCTCTCAGCGCTGTCAGAGCGCACAGGCGTGAGTATCCCCTCCACGGCAAGATAGTCCTGGAGGGATGGTGAAGCGCAGCCGGATGATGTGCATATGCTTCTGAAGGCATCGCGGTATGATGAGAGGAGACCGTCATCTATCATGAGATCGACGCTGCTGCGGATGACGCGGAGCCTCATGCTTATCTCCACCCTGCCGCGCTTCGCGGCCTTCCCTATCTCTCCGTCGATATAGGCCTCGAACGAAGAGAGGGATGGCGAGATGTTGTGCACGATATCGAGATAGCGGCTGTTGTAGCCCTTTATCTCGCATTCCACGATATAGTCATCGCTGCGGAATACCGAATGGCCATAGCCTGTCATGCTGTTCATTGCTGGTCTCCTGTCCCGGATGCACGGATGGTGAGTACCGAGGGATATGCAGCTCCCGCCCCTTCGATCAGGGCGAGGGCCTCATCGCGGGTCTGCACGATGAATGCGGATGAGAGCTTCCTCGGGGCTGGCGAGAAGACGATGCCGTCAAGCAGGCCCATGAATGAGGAGAATGCCCTTATCCTGGCATCGCCTATCACGACGAGATACGATGCGGAGGAAAGCGCGGAGGCCCATGCACGAGGCGCCGAGAAGACCTGGGGAGAAGGTATGAATACAGCGGAGCAGGGGCTTTCCCTCTCGCATAGCAGCCTTGCATCCCTGGGCGTCTCAGCCGTGCAGTCCTTCCCTATTGATGCGAAAAATGAGGGTGCAGCGAAGTGCATCCTCAATTCCTCATCATCTTTCTTCCTGAACGAGAGCATACTTACTTGGAAAGCTTTGCGTTGCATTCCTTGCAGATCTTGACCTTGTTTCCGTCAATCTCCTTCTCGTAAAGGCACTTGATGGCTGTTCTGCCGCAGACCGGGCATGTTGCCCTTCCGTTGTTGAACTGATCGCGGATACCTGTTCCTCTATGTGCTTTGGACATCTTCTTCTCCTTATAGAATTCCGTTTTCCCGTAGAATATACCCCATCGGATGGGAGAGGTCAACCACAGCCTACAGCAGAACGAAGAGAAGAGGCATCAGCAGAAGCGAAATGATGATGGAGACGGTGCTCGCGAATCCAAGAAGCCCCACATCGCCCTTCAGCTCCGCGGTGAACGCGGCGCTTGCTGAGCTTATCGGGGCGAATGCCGTTATGGCAACGGCCTTCCTGACCTCATACGGGAATGGTGCATAGGTGAAGAAGAGGGATGAGATGGCGGCAGCGAGCAGCAAGCGCAGGACATTTGCCGATACTGCCTCCCTGAGCTTCGTGCGGTCCATGCTGAACTCGAGCATCAGGCCGATCATAACCATCGACATAGGCCCGTTCGCAGGGCTTATGAGGGAGGCGAAATCATAGATGGCTGACGGCAGATGGAGCGAGAATGCGGAGAGGATGAGCATTATGGCATAGACGGTGAATGACGGCTTGCCGAATATGGACAGGACAGCCCTGAGCGGGCTCCTTCCGCCGCTGCATCCGATGGCGGCTGCAGTGAAGACGAGATCCAGTCCTATGCACATCGGCGAGTTGCCCATATCGAAGAGGCATGTTGCCACGATCCCTGCCGTCCCGAGCATTCCGGAGACGAACGGGAGCGTGAAGTTCCCGATATTGTACGCGGGAAGCGCGAGCATGTAGAATACACGCTCATTCCGCGGCCTTCCGCGGGTCATCGCATAGCCCAGGATGAGCATCAGGGAATTCGAGAGGAATGAGATGAGCGGGATGGACATGTAATCCAGGCGGAACGGGAAATCGCGGAATCCTGTGATTATCGCGCAGGGAAGCGTTATGTACAGGACGACCTTCGAAAGCGATACGCCATCCTCCCTTGACAGGAGCCTGAGGCGCTTCATGGCATAGCCTAGCGCCACCATCAGAAGAAAGAACAAAGCCCTGGCAAGGATATCTCCCATACACCCTCCGCGCTGATGATATCCCATCAGGGCCTGTCTGTCAGCATCGGCTACTGCCGGTCGCCCGTACCGTTCTCCTCATGCACTTCGGCATCCACTGCCTCCGCCCTCGCCCTGGCTGCATCGATGCGCTCTGCCTTCCTCTCCTTCCCGCGCAGCTCCTCGTCGTTGCGTGAGGAATGCCTGAGGATAACGAATATGACCATCAGCACAAGTCCGGCATCGAAAGCGAGATGCCCGAACGATGTGTAGGCTGGAGCCGATGGAGCGGGCAGTGCGGAATCATACCGGACCGAATAATACCAGAATCCCGGGCCGTGATGATACGAATATGCGTGCGGAGCGCCGGACAGAGCACCGCAGACCGTCATTCCCAATCCCAGCACGAGCAGCAGGATCGAGAATGCAAGAATGACGATATGGCTTTTCTTCATGCTATCACCTCATGGTGAAAGATAGCACTTCCATCCGTCCCCGTGTCCGTCTTCATCGAAACAACAGAGGAAAAACATTCAGGAGGGAATGGCTGAGAATGTCCTCAGGGCAAGGGAGATGAGCGTATCGCTCAGCCTCCTTATGCTCTCATCCTCAAGGAACGACACCCCTTCCGCATCAAGCCCTGCCGCCCAGTTTATGGAATAGGCGACAGCCGCGTTCCTGATTCCGGCTTCCATCAGCAGCTCTGCCTCGGTAGCAAGCGTCATGCCGACTATATCGGCCCCCATGTTCCGGAATGCCTCGATCTCCGCAGGAGTCTCGAGACGAGGCCCGTTGGTGGTTATGTATACAGTCTCCACAGGAAGCGGATGCCCTGCCTCGATCGCCGTGCGGGCGAAAGCCGCCTTGAGTGCGCTGTCGAACGGAGTCACGAACGGCGTATGCTTCGCGGGAGCCTCCACTCCGTCATAGAACGTATTCTCCCGCCCGAATGCGAAGTCTATGAAATCACGGACAAGCCCGAAGCGCCCGGGTGACATGCGGCGGGTTATGGAGCCTACGGCATATATCGAGATGACGGAATCGACACCCAGATCGGCAAGGGCCTGCACATTGGCACGGTAGTTTATCCTGTGGGGAGGTATGGCATGCCCGGGAGCATGGCGGGGAAGGAACACCACGCCATCGATCACCGAATACATTGCCTGGCCGTATCTGTTGACCACCCATTCCATGCCCTCGGAGAATCTCCTGTCGCCATCTATGCCTGTTCCGCCTATTATCGCCTTCAATATATTCCTCCATCCATCACGATGCCGGCCACGAGTTCCGGATCTATCACGTCAAAGCAGGGATAGAGGGCCTCCGCCTCATCCTCTGCGGTCCTTTCGCGGCCTATCCGCCTAAGGCTAGCGCCATCCCTGTATTCGATGTCAATATCATCACGCCCGCGTCCTGCGTCGAAACCGAGGGAGAATGCATAGTAAGGCACCCCGTATCGCGCCGCGGCTATCGCATTGGCAAGCGTTCCGGTCTTGTTGACCACCGTCCTGTCGGGAAGCGCGAGGTCGGATGCCGTCATATAGAGCTGTATGCGCCCTTCCCGGAGGAAATGGGCACCCATGCCATCGGTTATCAGGAAGGTGCGGATGCCCATTTCCCTGAGGCATGGCTCGGTGAGCCTGGATCCCTGCAGATACGGCCTTGTCTCAGGGACATAGACGGTTATGTCCTTGCCGTTCTGCCTGGCCTTCGCCACGGAAAGCATGAAGGTATGCTCCGGGAAGCATGTCGTGAGTATGCCGTCCCCATCCGATATAAGGCTCTCCCCTATATCGGATATCCTGTCATACAGCTCATCATAGCGCTGGAAGACCGATGGTATGATCTCTTCCATATCCTCGCCATCCTCCACCCTTGCGAGGATGCTCTGCAGCTCGCGCTTCATCGTCGTGTTCGTAGGCCGCGCAGCGGAGAGCGCTGCCGCAGCACGCTCTATGCTGCCATGGTCCCTCCGCCAATCGAGAAGGATGGCATTGAGCGCTGCCTCCAGAGGTCCCCCGCCCTGCGTCACCATATCCTTTATGGCCGCTGCCACGGCGATGGAGTCAGGGCAGAAGACCTCCTCGCGGGAGAAAGGCAGGCGGCGCCTGTCGGTGATGTAGACACCATCATCGGCTATGCGCGAGATATTCCCATGCCTGAGGATGGATGGGAGGAGATTCCCGATCATTTCCAGAATCCGATATGGTCATGCACAAGGACAGAGAGAAGCTCCTTATCCTCCACCGGCCCTTCTATCGCTATATCCTTCTGCCCATGCGCAACCACATCACGGGAGGACAGCGAGAAAGTCGGATTCTCCTCGTTGTCACCTGTGAATGAGAGCAGATCCTTCTCCGTCGCACCGAAGACGAGGCGGCCGACATTCGTCCAGTAGAGAGCGCCCGTGCACATGCAGCAGGGCTCGAAATTGGAGTAGAGCGTGCAGGTGCGCAGGAATCCAGGAGAGTACTCCTTCGCCGCCCTCAGCAGCAGCAGTGTCTCCGCATGATAGGCGCTTCCGCCCTCCGTGAATGCATTGCCCTGCTCCATCAGTATCCTGCCGTCCTTGTCGGCGAGAAGCGCGCCGAAGGGATGATTGCCTTTCTCCATTGCCTCATGGGCTATCTCCGCAGTGCGCAGGAGAAGCCTTCTGTCCGTATCGTTCATGAGCGCATTGTAACAGCATATCCATACAATCTCCATGCCGCTTCGTTGACCGCATCATGCAAGTGCGGCTAAATTCATATTGATTCCACAGAATGGAGGGAAATGGAATGAAGAGACTATCCATGCTATCGGTGCTCCTGATCGCAGGCCTGATGCTGTTCGCACGGGGCGTCACCGAGCCGCAGCCGGGAGAGACGCTGGCCAAGGTGACAGGCGTGACGGTAGATGAGAACGGAACATACATGATCGATACTCTCCGCCAGAATGGCGAGAGGGTCATCTACACAGCCTCGGAGGCAATGACAGCCACGGAGGAAGGCTATGCGCTCCAGGATATCAAGGACGGGGACTTCATCCTCGTGCGCGACACAGGCGTGATGACGATGTCACTGCCGCCGCAGATGCCGATCTCGCATGTGCGCTCCGTAACGGAGGCTGTGGAGAAAGGGCTGATCGATGGAACGATCGCAGAGCGGCCCACGATGCCAGGAGTCACGATAAGCGTCGCAGGAATCGATGCCGATGATATCGATTCGGCATTCGCCTACTCCTACGGCTATCTCTCGATGAAGTCCCTGATAGCGCAGGGGCTCTATCCCAGGGGCGGCTACTTCGCACGCGGCATAATCGATGCCGCAGCTGCATCATCCCCGCTCGTCGCCGCAAGCGAGATGCAGACCGCGCTGTCGGATTTCATCAACAACGTCTTCGCAGCCGGGCTTCCGACGGATTACGGCGAGATAATCGCTGACATGGATGCGATCATGGCCCTCGAGGCACCGGAACCGCTTGAGGACAGGTTCGCATATTCATACGGATACTTCACGGTCCTCAACCTCCTCTATGGCGGCATAGCCATAAGCGGCCCGGAATTCGCACAGGGCACGCTCACGGCTCTCTACGGAGCCGATCCGCTCTTCACTGAGGAGGAGATGAACAGCTTCATCGAGGCCTATATCGAGAAGATGGAAGAGGACTACAGGATCTGGCTTGAGGAGAAGGCAGAGAGCAATCTTGCCGCAGCCGAGGCATTCCTGGAGGACAACCTGGGGAGGGAAGGCATCACCGTCCTGCCTTCCGGCGTGCAGATAGAGATGATCTATGACGATACGACGGAAAGCGCGATGCCCGAAGCTTCCGATACCGTCCGCGTCGACTATACGCTGACCCTGATGGATGGTACGGTCATGGATCAGGGAGAGGACGTATCATTCGCGCTCGACGCCCTGATCCCCGGATTCAGCGAGGCTGTCCAGACGATGACCGCAGGCGATTCGATAAGGGCGTACATACCGCCAGCGCTTGGCTATGGAGAGAGCGGCACGCCTACGATCGAGCCGAATTCACTGCTGATCTTCGACATCACGCTCAATGGCATAGAGAGGGATGAGGAAGAGAGCGTGGTGCGCACATATGAATATGGCGGCAGCACCCTTACGGCCACCATCGGCAGCGGGAAGGCCGTGCTGGAGTATCCTGCCTCCGTGGCAGACAGCGAGGCCGAGGCTTTCTTCGCGCTGGAGAACGGCAGATACGGCCTTGGCGATCTCGGGGTTGCATATACGCTCGACGGGAACGGGCAGGCAACGATAACCTATCCTGGTTCCATCTCCGCGGAGGAGGCTGCTGCGCAGCTCGATATCCTTGTGGATGACCTGATTGCGTATATCACAGGGAACTGATAGCACATCCCGGATCCATCGATGCCTGGCAGACCGCCAGGCATTTCCATTCAGAACACGAAGCGCACGGCCTTGAAGGGAGATGGCAGCGCGTACATCTGCCCCCGCTTCACGGCCTCGTCGCCGGAGTATATGAGGAACCGGCCCTCCTCCATCCGGAATACCGATCCGGAGAGGGATACGAGCTCATTGCCTGCAAGGACTACCTCCATCACCTTCATTCCGCTGAAAGGCTCCGCGATGAAGCCTTTATCGGAAGTGAGCCCCTCATCGATTATGTAGCGGACACTGCTTTCCTCAGGGGTATCATAGCGCCCTGGCCCCTGGTCATACGGCAGGGAGCGGTCCATGACGCCTATGATGGTGCCGATCTCTGGAAACGCCACCTGATAGCTCTCAAGCTGCGATAGGGTATCGAAGACGATCATATGCCGTCAGTGCCCTTGTGCTTCTCCGACAGCTCCATGAAATGAACGATCTCATCGACGCATCCGTCTATTCCGAGAAGGGCTGAATCGAGGGAGATCGAATAGGTCCTGCACATACCCCACTTCTGATCCGAGTAGTAGTTGTAGAAGTTCGCACGGCTCTTGTCGTTCTTGAGGCAGACCTCCTCTGCCTTGTCCTTCGGAACGCCATAGAACTCGATAGCGCGCTTCACCCTTGCCTCGAGCGGCGCATGGATGAAGACCGAGATGAGATCCGGAGTGCCTCTGAGTATATAGTCAGCGCATCTCCCGATCACGATGCATGACCCCTGCCTGGCGACCTTCCTGATGGTATTGGACTGTATGAGGAAGAGCTGATCGTTCAGAGGCATCTCATTGAAGCCGAGCGTCCCCGACGACATAGGGTAGTTCCCCATCACAAGCGAATACAGAAGCGATGAGGCCGGGCGCTCATCGGCATTGCGGAAGAGCTCCTCAGAGTATCCGCTGTCCTTGGCTGCCATAGCCAGGAGCTCCTTGTCATAATAAGGGATGCCAAGCTTTTCGGAGAGGGCCTTCCCCACCATCCTTCCACCCGAACCGAACTGACGTCCGATCGTGAATACCGTACTTCTGCCCATACGCACCTCCTGCACCTATATTATAGAACAGGAAACGGCAGAAATGTGAAAATAAACAGCTTCAGGCCATTTCCGTCCGGATAAGCGAAGCAAGGCCATGAGCATCATGGGAAAAGGCGGCCGGAGCCGCCTTCCTGTCAGCCGTTGACGCTCTTCGCGAGAGCTTCCGCCATCTCTTCCACAAGGGGCATCTGATCCTCCTTGAGCGATGACTTGATCGTCAGCGTCGGAGCTATGATCCTTATATCCTTCATCGAGCCGAGCATCTCGGACATCTTCCTTCCGGATGAGATCGCCCATGTGCCGTTCTCCACGATTGCGGCATCCCTGTTCTGGAAGGCATGCGCCTTGAGCTCAAGGAGGAGCATCTCCATCTTCGGGAATATCTCGGCATTGTATGTCGGGGAGGCGAATACGATCGTGCTGTATCTGAAGCATTCCGACACGAGAACGGAGACATCGGTCTTGGATGCATCATGCATATGGATGTTCCTGATGCCCTTCTCAGCACAGGCACCGGCGAGCACGGCCATCGCATCCGCTGTATTGCCGTAGATCGATGAATACACGATCAGGAGCCCCTTCTCCTCCGGCACATATGATGCCCATGTCTGGTATTTCGAGATGAACCATCCGATGTTCTCCCTCCAGAGCGGACCATGGAGCGGCAGCACCATCCTTATCGGGAGCGAGGCAGCCTTGCTGAGCGTGTTCATGACCTGTACACCGTATTTCCCTACGATGTTTATGTAGTACCTCCTGGCGTCATCGAGCCACTCGCCTTCGAAATCGAGCTCATCTGCCCACAGGTTCCCCGAAAGCGCTCCGAATGTACCGAATGCATCGGCTGAGAAAAGGACCCCCTCCGTCGTATCGAAGGTGACCATGACCTCCGGCCAGTGCACCATCGGGGCGAAGACGAATGCGAATGCATGGCGGCCTGTCGAGAGCGTATCGCCATCCTTGACGATATGCGCATGGCTATCTACATCGAACGTATAGAACTGCTTCATCATCTGCATCGTCTTGGCATTGCCGACGATCCTGACGCCGGGATACCTGAGGACGATCTCAGCGATCACCGCGCAGTGGTCAGGCTCCATATGGTTGACGATGAGCCAGTCAAGCGGACGCCCGGAGAGCGCGCTCTCCACATTCGCAAGGAACTCCCTCGATACCGAGTGGTCTGCAGTATCAAGAAGCACTGTCTGCTCGTCCAGCACGACATATGAGTTATAGCTTACGCCGCGCTCTATCGGATAGACATTCTCGAAAAGCGCAAGACGGCGGTCGCTTGCACCTACATAGACGATATACTCTGTTATCTTCCTTATGCTGTTCATATCCAGAATCTCCACAGAAGACTATATACAAAAGGCAGCTGCATCGGCAAGCGGGCGGCAAGCATGAAAGGCAGGCGGAAACTGGAGGAAAATCTCTCCAAATTATTGGTTATATATTGCGCATATTCCCCAAAGTGCTAACATTAGCCTATGAGGATCATGTGCAGGACCATATCATCGGAGATAGGTCCCCCGGCAGATGCAGTCTGCGGCCGGGGATCCCCATGGATAGAACGGCAGATCCTGCAGCATCATACATCATGGAAGTCAGCATGCCCGGAGGCCTCAGGATCCGGGCATGGGCTCATCTTCTTCGGACTCCATAGGAAGATCATCGATGGCAATGCAACGATTCAGGGAATTTAGAGGAGTGGGTTTTGACAACAGCGATCATTGTTGAGTCAGCAGGGCTCAGGAAAGAGGGGATGCCTGAAGAGGCACCATTCGATGCAGGAAATCTCAGGATAGGAACCGAGAAGACCAAGGACGGCTTCATACTGACAGCGAAGGCAGTCAGGGATTTCAGGGGCTCGGTGACCGTAACGGTCAGCGAGGATGGATTCAGCCGTGACAGGATATTCATACCGGCGGTATGGTACCGCGGGAATATGGAGGGGGAAGGCTGCTTCCCTACCGCGCGACGTGCACCATGCTGGTCATTCTGCGAGACGAGGATGCCGATTCCCGGGATAATCGCAGCGGAATGCGGCGGCAGCTGGCTTTATGCATGGATGAACGAATGCCCTGACAGGCGGCATCTGGCCTCTGCAGGGTGGAGCGATAGAGGGCTGGCATTCCGGTTCCCTCCTGTGGAGCTGCCGTGCAGCTACAGAGGGCGGAAGACGCTTGCCCGCACCTATGCCCCATATCCGGAGCTCGAGCTCAAGGCCGGAGAGAGCATAAGCCGCCGGTTCTTCTTCTCGCGCCGTGAAGGCTCGGATCCGTATTCATCCTACCGCGATCTGATAAAGGCATTCTTCAGCTATCCGGTCACTCTCAGGAAAGGCTGGGAGAAATACGCGGAATCGAAGCTGCAGAGGCTTCTCGACATGCTTGTCAGGACGGATGACGGGAATGCCGCGCTTGCCCTCGACGAGGGAAACGGCAGCGGATTCACATCCAGCTCATTCCCGATGGAATCGCTGGAGGCTGCATCCGCATTCCTGCGCACGCGCTCTGACTGGCTCTTCTCCCCTGCCCTCTCTGAATCAAGGCTGAAGGCTGCGGAGAAGCTCGGGATCAATGATGACAGCAACCTGCTGAATGCCATAGCGATAAGGATCGCGAAGTACTTCCTCGCTTCGGAGACCGCACCCGGGTTCTATCAGGACTGCGTGGATCTGAAGACAGGGGAACGCGGAGGATATCCCCGAATGAGCGGCCATCCTGAATGGGCCCGTCTCATGAATGCAGGCGGTGCCGGCGAAGCGATGTCGGCATATATGGATATATACAGGAGGACCGACTACGTATCCTTCCTGCAGCTGCCATGGAGGGTCGGCTCGTTCTTCTATGACCATCAGCTGCCTGACGGCTCCTTCGGGAGATGGTGGGACAAGGACGGGACAGCGGTGGACAGCAGCGGCACGAACGGCGCATACATGGGCACTGCCATGATACGGATACTGACATCCATCATGGAACGCACGGACCGCAGGGAAATGGGCGATTCGATCAGGAAGGCACGTGACTTCTACTCATCGATCGCCCTCTCAGGCGATTTCCACGGCGATATGCATGATGACGAATCCGCGGGAAAGGAAGCCGGCATGAGCATACTCTCCTTCCTGCTGGAATGCATCGAGAACGGCTTCGGCGATGAACGCACGGAGAAGGCAGCGGAGGCAGCGGCATCCTTCATACTGACATGGATATGGGAGAAGGATTCGTTCATACCGCCCCAGTCGCCGCTCGGGAGGCTCTCTTTCCATACGGCAGGGATGACGGGAGTCTCCGTAGCCCACCATTACCTCGATTTCCACGGCATGGTCATCGCATGTCTCTATCTCAGGCTCTGGAGGATAACAGGCGACGGGCTCTGGAAGAATGAGGCGAAGAAGCTCATGAATGCCTGCCTCTCGCTCATAGCGGACAAGGACAACGGCTATCTCGGGCAGAGCTGCAGCTGCGGCGGATGGCAGCCTGAGCAGATCGACCACACATCATGGGACCGTGATTCAGATGAAGAGAGGATGAACGGCTCTTTCGGCATGGACACCGGATGGGTCAGCGTGCTGGGTTACAGCTCGTTCCTGCATATCAAGGAGGACTTCCCGGAGATCCTCTGACATGGAACCGCCGGGATCCGGCGGTTTCCATCAAGCCACCCGGCTATGACAGGAATGCAGCGAGATGCGGCACAAGCTCCTTGATCACGACATTCGATGTGTTGATGCAGAGGTCGTAGTTCGACTTGTCTCCCCATTTCTCCCCTGTGTAGAACTCATAGTACTTCGCCCTGCCCTTATCAACCTTCTGGATCATCTGCTTCATCTCCTTGTCCGAGAGATGCTCTCCCTCAGGAGCCCTCTCATGGCATCTCCTTATGCGGCATTCCATGTCCGCATGGACGAAGATCCTGAACGGCTTTATCTCCTGGAGGATGTAATCGGCGCATCTGCCGACGATGACGCAGTCGGAAGCGGCAGCCATCTCCTTTATGATGTTGCTCTGCTCCACATACACTGACTGCTGTATCTGGAAGGACATATCAGGATAGAGGCTGTGTCCGATCGTTATCGGGAGGAGCGGATACGGATGATGCTCCACGACATTATGGACATACTCCTCCGTAAGCTGGGTCCGCTTCGCGATCTCCGAAAGGATCTCCTTATCGTAGTATGCGATATGGAGATAATCAGCGAGCCTCCTTCCAAGCTCCCTTCCCCCGCTTCCGAACTCCCTTCCTAATGTTATAACCATATCCTAGCTCCTCCTTTTTGCCTTATTCTACCACAGCGAAGGAGACAGCGCATGGTTTTTCAGGAACAGCGGTGCAGAAGGACCGCTGTCTCTATATGAGCGGATCCAGGAAAGAGGTCAACGGGCTGTATCCCGACGGTGCGGTATGGAAGGAACCGCCTTATGTACCTGAGATCCCGTCCGAGCGTCTCGGGATTGCAGGAGATATACACGATCCTCTCCGGCTCCATCCTCCCTGCGGCGGCAAGGAACTCCTCCGATGCACCGGATCTCGGAGGGTCGAGGAAGAGCACTGAGCAGCGTCTGCCTTCCCTCGCAAGCTTCCTCATGTGCTTCGAGGCATCGGCTGTGACGAATTCAGCATTGCCTATGCCGTTCAGCCTGGCATTCGCCTCGGCATCCGATATGGCATCGGCATTGGCTTCTATGCCGAGGACATGCCCCGCACCGGAAGCTGCTGCCATGAGCGCTATCGTTCCTGTCCCGCAGTATGCATCTATGACATGGTCGGACCCCCTGAGGGAAGCCATGTTCATCGCTATCGTATAGAGCCTCCCCGCCTGCACGGGATTCACCTGGTAGAAGGATGATGCGGAGATGCGGAAATCCAGGCCATTGAGCCTGTCCATTATGAATCCCCTGCCATAGACCACCCTCTCCTCCGCACCCGGAGGGATCACCAGGGATGTCTTCCCTGCATTGGCTATGACGGAGACGGACCTGACCCAGGAATGGCGCTGATGGAGAAGAGCGGCTATATCATCAGCGCACCTCAGGTCCAGGGATGAAGCGATAAGCGCGACAAGCCCCTCATCATAATGGGAGGAGCAGCGTACGAGGATATGCCGGAGGTCCCCTGTACCCCTGTCCTCATCATAGGCGGAGAGGCGGAACCTGTTCGCAGCCATGCGGACCGTGCCTATGGCTTCCTGCGCACGGGGATCCTCCAGGGGACATGAGCGTACAGGTATGAGACGGTGGCTTCCGCGGCGGTATATCCCTGTGACGAGGCGGCCGTCCGATGTCCCGCACGCAGCCTGCACCTTGCATCTATAGCCCGTGATCCTCGGGGAAGGGAGGATCGGAGAGACACGGCAGAACGATGAGAGATACCGCTCCTCCTCCAGATACTTCTCCAGAAGCTCATCCTCATAGCGCATACCGATGAAATCACAGCCCCCGCAACGCCCGGAGAGCGGACATGTCCTTCCCTTCATGGAAAAATCCTCCCGATCGAGTCAGGAGGATGATACCCGAGAAAAGAGGATATGGCTACCGGAGATCCTCTGCTATGTCTATATTGCAGCCCGTGATGCCGACATAGGCACCTGCTGCGGCCTCAGCGGTATCGGGATGCGCGATGAGCCACTTGTTGGCTGCCCACAGAAGGCCATCCTCCCATGTCGCTGCCTTGATATCCGGCTTTGCCTCGTTCGTTCCCTTCGGAAGCACGACGATCACCTTGAAATGACCGCATGGAGCATAATGCAGCGTCGTCTCGTAGACGATCACGGCAACTCCTGCCGGAACCCTGAACGCCTTGACCGCTGACGAATCGATCTTCCCGTCCTTGATATCCTGGACACGCGCAAGCAGCAGTACGAATGATGATGCGGCGACATTGAGCTCGCAGCCCCTGTGGTACTCCAGGCAGTTGAGCCTGGTATTCGTGCCGGAGCAGTATCCGATCTCTATCGGAAGCCCGCCATAGACATGATCCTGCAGGAAGGAGAAGACTGGAAGGGCATCAAGCTCCTTCACATCGGGCACATATACAGTGCTGTCATCAGGGCATGGCGATACCTCGTCAAGCTTCTCCAGGAGGGCTGCGGTATCCACGCCCTCGACAATCCTGCCGTATTCGCTGAATACAGCGTCAGTGACATCATAGATCTTCATATAAGGAACTCCTTTCCCTCAGATTCTGCATCAAGTAGCGGGAGAATGGAATCCCCGTTTCCGGGGATTTTCAAATCAGGTCCTTATCTCCCTGTTGAACGGCTTGCCAAGGGATGTCGGCGCCGTTATCTGATTGCGCGACGTGAACGAGAGCACGACGATCACAAGGATATACGGCAGCATGACTGCAAGCTCGTAGGGGAACGAGATGCCCATGCTCTGCACGATCGTCTGGAAAGTCTGGGCAAGCGTGAAGAGCAGCGCTCCTCCCATGATCTGCGCAGGATGCCAGTGGCCGAAATAGACAAGCGCCACCGCGATGAAGCCGCGTCCCGAGATCAGGGTATCTGAGAACATCTTCGCCTGCGCTATCGAGAGATACGCTCCTGCAAGGCCTGCAAGCGCGCCTCCGAGCATCAGCGCCTCATAGCGCACCCGGCTGACGTTTATGCCCATGGAATCGGCGGCCCTCGGGCTTGTCCCGGCAGCCCTCACCTTCAGTCCCCACGGGGTGCGGAAGAGTATGTACCACGCGACCGGGATGAAGAGATATGCCAGATAGGCAGCGGCATTGTGCGAGAAGAATATGTCACCGATGACAGGTATCCTGGAAAGGACCGGTATGTCGATATCCGGTATCCCGGGAATGGACTGCGTCCCGCCTACGAAATGGCGGAAGAGCGTTCCTGCCGTTCCTACGCCGAACATCTGCAGCCCTATCCCCGCGATTCCCTGAGGAGCCCTGAACGTGACCGTCACGAGACCGAAGAAGAGGCCGAAGAGCGCTCCGAGCACGGCAGCGGCCACGAAGCCGAGGAGGTTGTACCATTCAGAGACGGCCCCGCCCCCTCCTGCCATGAAAGGTATGAGCATGCCGATGAAGGCGCCCATCGCCATGACTCCCTCGCATCCGAGGTTGAACACACCGGCCCGCTGGTTGAACATCTCGCCGATCGAAGCAAGGAGGAGCGCAACCGAGAACGGTATGCACATCGAGAGCATGTTGGTGATTATATCAAGCATATCAGGCCTCCTTCTTCCTCAGCGCCTGGTACTTCCTCCATATCCTGTCCTGGAGATATGCGTTGGAAAGCACCATCTGCGCTGTCACTATGACGATTATGATTATGCCCTGCATCACCTGCACGATATTCGCGGGGACCCCTACCTTCGATGGCGCCAGCGTCGATCCGTAGATCATCAGGCCGAAGAAGAAGGATGCGGGGATTATCCCGAAGGGATGCAGGCCGCCGAAGAGAGCGACCACGACTCCGGAGAAGCCGTAGTTGTTCGTTATGCCCTCGATGGCCCTCCTGTGCACGCCCGCAAGCTCCACACCGCCTGCAAGCCCTGCGAATGCTCCGGAGATGATCATCGAAGCCGCGACATAGAAGCCGACGCTTATGCCGCCGTAGCGCGCAGCGCGGGCACAGGATCCGGATGCCCTCATCTTGAAGCCTATCGATGTCTTCCACATGAGGATGAATATGAGTACGGCAAGCACGAGGGCTATCAGGATGCCGAAGTGGAGGCGTCCGGTGATACGGCCGAGCCATACATTCTCGGTGAGCCTCATCGACTGCGGAGTGCCCGTACCGTCTACCTGCTCAGCAGGATCGAGGTAGATCGTGCGGAGGCAGAGCGAGTAGAACTGCGCCGCGATGTAGTTGAGCATGACCGTGGACAGGAGCTCAGAGACATTGAGCCTCGCCTTGAGGATGCCCGGTATGAATCCCCACACGCCGCCTCCGATCATGGATGCAAGCAGCGCAAGGGGCAGCAGCAGCGGCCTGGGAACATCGGGAAACGCAAGCGCTGCACCGGTGAATGCCAGGATCCCCATGGCCATCTGTCCCTCTGCACCGATGTTTATTATCCCGGATCTGTATGCCACCGATATGCCTATGGCGATTATGCACAGGGGAATCGCGCGTATGAGCACTTCCGAGATATGGAGCATCCTGGTAAGGGGCTCGAAGCAGATCGTATAGAACGTAGCTGCCACATCCGCACCGATCATCCAGAGGATGACCGAGGCCATAAGAAGCGTGGCGAGTATGGCCAGCAGAACAACCACAGCCCTGAAGGCTAATCTGAATCCTTTCGTCATGACTCTTCCCTCACACCTGCCATAAGTATGCCAAGCCTCTCCCTCGTGGCCTCAAGCTTGCTCAGCACACGCTGGATCGATCCCTTGTATATGACCGCGATGCGGTCGGAGAGGTCCATTATCTCATCCAGCTCCTCTGATATCAGGAGGATGCCGATGCCGCTGTCGCGTATGGCAAGCAGCTTCTGGTGTATGAACTCGACAGCCCCCATATCGAGGCCACGTGTCGGATAGACCGCGATAAGGAACTTCGGGCGGCGCTCTATCTCACGTGCGAGGATGACTTTCTGTATATTGCCACCGGAGAGCGAGCCTGCAGCCGTAGCCGTTCCCGGGCATCTGACATCGAAGCGCTCCACGAGCGATGATGCGGTGCTCTCTATCTTCCTGCTGTCAAGGAAGACGCCTTTCGAGAACTGCGGCGAATCGGAATCCTTGAGGATGAGATTCTCCCTGATGGAGAATGACGGGACTATGCCCTCCACATTCCTTTCCTCCGGGATATAGCCCATTCCCGCCTCGATTATCCCATGAGGCGTGCTGTTCGATATCTCCTTGCCGAAGAACGATATGGAACCGCTCTCCGTGCGTCTGAGCCCGTTTATCGCCTCCGCAAGCTCCCTCTGTCCGTTGCCGGAGACTCCTGCAAGCCCTATGATCTCCCCTGCCCTTACATCAAGCGACAGGTGGTCGAGGGCCACGGTCTTCCTGTCGGACATCACCACAAGATCCTTTATGGAAAGGGCCACAGGGCCATCTGACGGGCTTCCCGAGTTCTTGGGCAGTATTATCTCATGCCCTGTCATCTTCGCGGCGATCTCCTGCGATGAGTAGTCATCGGTATTGCCTGAGAAGACAACCTTCCCATGCCGCAGTATCGTAACCTTGTTCGACAGGGCCTTCACCTCCTGAAGCTTGTGGGAGATGAAGATTATAGAGAGCTCCTCTGTCATCTTATGCAGCAGGACGATAAGCTCATCCACCTCCTGCGGCGTGAGCGCTGACGTCGGCTCATCGAGTATGAGGAACCTGGCACCGAGGCAGAGCGTCTTCACGAGCTCCACCTTCTGCTGCTCGCCGACCGAGAGCTGCCAGATATATGCATCCGGATTGACTGCAAGGCCATAGCGGGATGATATCTCCACGACCCTGTCCCTGACTGCCTTCATGTCCAGCCGGAATGGCTTCCATGCGGCCTTGTATCCGAGAGCGATATTCTCAGTGACTGTCATATTGGGGACGAGCATGTATGTCTGATGCACCATCCCAAGCCCGGCACGGAAAGCATCTTCCGGGCCCCTGAACCTCACTTCCTCGTCATTTATGAGGATGCGTCCCTCATCAGGCTGGTAAAGCCCCATGAGGATATTCATAAGCGTGGTCTTCCCTGCGCCGTTCTCGCCCACGAGGGCAAGGACTTCGCCTTCGCCTACGCTTATGGAGATGTCATCGGAAGCGAGCACACCGGGGAATCTCTTCGAGATGTGCTCCATCCTAAGCGATCTGATCTTGTCTTCCATAGCCAGAAAAGCAAGGCAGGGTGGATACCCTGCCTCATGTCATCGATACTCAGAGTGTGGAGTAATCCACATCCGCCCAGTTGGCAAGCGTTCCGTCAGGATCGGCAATGAAGGAATCGATAGCCGTCTGCACCTCTGCCTCAAGCTCCGGTGTCACCCATTCTGCCTTGAGGGCGGGGTTGTAATCGAATACGAAGCCGCCGTTCGCGAAGTTCATCGGGATGCACTCACCTCCGAGCGTTCCGGCAGTGATCTTCGCGACAAGCTCCTTCACGACTGCAGCATAGTTGTATGCCGATGCCGCGATGCACTTCGCCTGGCCCTCGGCTGTCGTCAGCTGCGCAAGATCCTGTCCGACCCACATCGCTGTCGGGGACTCAGCCGTGGCCCTGAGAGCACCGATGGCCTGCTGTGACGATCCGGTGAGAACATCAGCTCCATTTCCGAGCTGGGATGTCGCGACTTCGGAGGACTTCACGTAGTCGGAGAAGGATCCTGTATGGGCAACAAGGATCTTCGCATCAGGATTCACGGACTGCACACCGAGCACATAGCCGCGGTTGTAGCGCGCTGCATCGCCGGAATCAACAGGACCGACAAGGCCAACGATATCATCCCTGGTCACCGTTCCTGCGATGATGCCATTGATGTATCCTGTCTCCTCTGATTCAGGCATGTACGTGAATACATTCGCCGGTCCGATCTCGGATGATGTTCCGAATGCGAATGATACATCAGGATACTCCTCAGCTATCTCAAGAATCAGGTTCTTGTACTGAGCACCATGCGCGATGATCAGATCATAGCCTTCCGCAACATACTGGCGTGCGATCGATCCGGCATCAACTGGGAGCATCTTCTCATTGTACGAATACTCGATCTTCATGTCGGGCATTTCAGCAATCGCCTGAGTGATACCATCATGCATGGACTGGCACCAGCCTTTATCATCGATAGTGTTCTCGATGATGAGTGCGATCCTGAAGGTATCATCGTCCGCAGTCTCTCCTCCACCCTGGGCGAATGCCATGAACGGGAGGATAAGAACCAGAGCAAGTACAAGAAGCTTCTTCATGTTTCTCTCCTTATCGTAATCTGTGGCTTCAGTATACCAGAGGTTAAGGCTTTGTGAAGCGGTTTGGGATGAAGAAGCTGAAAATTGGATACAAAATACAAAATCCTGGATCATCGCATGCCACGTAGCAGAAAGCGGGCGGAAGATACACGAAAAGGAAGAAAACAGCTATCATCATTGCGGAGGTGATCATGAAGAGAGCTGGTGATGTGCTTTCATTCCTCAAGAAGGCCGGAACATACTATCTTGCAACCGATGACAACGGGCAGCCGCGCGTAAGGCCGTTCGGAACGGTGAATCTCTTTGATGGCAGGATATATATCCAGACAGGGAAGAAGAAATCGGTATCGAGGCAGCTGCATGCGAATCCGAGGATCGAGATCTGCGCCTTCCATGACGGGAAATGGCTCCGCATAGCTGCAGAGGCTGTTGAGGATGACAGGAGGGAAGCCAGGAAGAGCATGCTTGATGCCTACCCGGAGCTCAGGAGCATGTACGACGAGGATGACGGCAATACCGAGGTGTTCTACCTCAAGGATGCTACCGCCGTCTTCTCATCCTTCACGGCGCCTGACGAGTCCGTTGCATTCTGATGGAGCCGATTGCCGAGATAACGGGAACGATAGTCCATGGCAAGGGGCTTGGCCGTACGGTGGGTATGCCGACAGCCAATCTGCAGCCGGACAGGGATTCCGTCATACCATCGGAGGGGGTATATGCATCACGCGTATACCTCCCTGAAGGTGTCTTCATAGGCGTGACGAACATCGGGGCACGGCCCACTGTAGACAATGACAGGCGCTTCACGATAGAGACGAACATCCATGGCTTCGACAAGGATATCTACGGGGAGAGGATGACTCTTTCCGTAATGTACTTCCTGAGATCAGCCCACAGGATGAAGGACCTCGGGGAAGTGAGGGACCAGGTCAGGCGGGATATGGCAGAGGCGCTGCGCCTCCTCAGCTGAAGAGTTCCCTTGCCTTGCCCGCGAAGCGTGATCCGAAGATGCGGAACGCACTGCGGCTCTCATCATAATGATCGCCGACCTTGTCCAGGGCGACAGGCCCATGATGGATGAATGGGAGCCCATAGCTCCCGCCGCCGGAGTAAACGAGCATTCCCTTGACAAGCATCATGCCAAGGATATCCATGATGGCGGTATCAGCACCGCCCTGGGCGAAATGCGCCGTTGCGAACGCACCGCCGAGCTTGCCTGACAGATTGATTCCGGCAGAATCCTCACCAAGCCATTTATGTATCTGCCACACGCCGGAAGCAAGATAGACAGGAGTGCCTATGATGAGCCCGGACGAAGACGAGACATATTCCGCGTCTGCCTCCCCTTCCCTCAGGTTGAAGATACGGTACTCCGCCCCAGCTTCCTCGATTCCCTTCCCGATCTCTCCGGCCATCTCGGCCGTATGCCCGGTAAGGCTCCAGCATACCAGTGAAATCCTCATGTCCATATTATGATATGAGAGGCTCCCGCATGGAAGCCTCTCACTTCTGATAGATATCCTCGCGTTCTGCCCAGGTGATATCCCCGGCCTTATAGCTCCTGAGGTAATCCCTGACAGTATAGCGGCTCAGCCCAGTCCTGCTGGCAGCGAACTTGTATCCATGCCCGCCCTTGAAGTACTGGAGGCACTCGATCCGCTTATCCTGAGGAACGCGTGTCCTTCGCATCTTCACTCCGTCCATGCACACTCCCCAGCTTTCTCAAAAGGCCTCCCCGTGCGGAGAGGCCTTATCGCTGAAATCACTCAGCCAGCAGTCACTGCTGCTGTGCAGCCGCAATGAGCGCGACTATCTGAGAGAAATCATATGAGATGTTGTTCGGCTTCACGACAACGCTGCCAGTAGCCTGAGCAAGATCAGCTGAATTCGCCTTAAGTTCCTCAATAGCTACAGGAGCTAGCACAGCATCATCCCCCGTACCCTCCTTCTCAAGCGTGATATCTGCTTCCTTGCCTGCTACGAAATCAACTGCGAAATCCTTGATATCGACAGTCAGGACAGGAAGTGTTTCATAATCCTTTCCAGTCTGGGCATCGGTGAGCCTGAGGTCCGTACCGGCAAATGTAAAATCCTTAGCGGTGAATTTAGTCTCGCCAGAAACTGTACCAGTTACTGTAAGGGTTATGTTTCCATTGACAAGACGATGGTTGGTCTTATCTGTACCACCCTCTTCAATCTCTCCATTGTACCTCATGTCCGTTGCAGTATAGGTGAACACGATTTTCGCAGGAGCCGCCTCATTTACATCATCTGTATCCGGATCATCTGTAACAGCCTCTGTAAAAACAGCTGAAAGATTGCTTATCTCATCCGTAGACTTGTTTTCTGCATTAAGTGCAGTGTTGATCTCTCCGAAGATATGCTTTGTTGCGAAGTTGTTGAAATAAGCAACAACTTCAGATGTCTTCACGTCACTTGGAGCCGGTGTGCTTTCATCACATGCTGTGAAGCCGAATACGACCATAGCAGCAAGAAGAACCATAAGAATTTTCTTCATTTTCAAATCCTCCAGATATTGAAATCTGAAGTAAGAATACCCCCCCCCGTAGCATCTTGTCAAGAAATACCCTCCCTTTAGGAAGGAAATATTATGAAAGGGAGGGGATTCACCCATAAGAAGGCTCTCGGATTGTTATCTATCCTCTTTTTTAATACGAAAGCCCCCAGACACATCAACGGTCCAGGGGCATGCTTGATTGCCAGGTATTCCGGTCCTGTCTCAATTCGTCTTGCCGAGAATGATCGTCTCCAGCATCTCCGCAGTGGCGCTGTTTATGTTATCCGTTACCTCACGCGGAGTTCCTTTGTACTTGAGATCCGAGAGGGTGCTTTCCATTGCAGGGGCTGATGGTGAAGCATCCGGGCCCATTGATGCGGTTATTTCCATCCTTGCATCGAATTCAACAAGATATCCGCTGTATTCCCTCTTGTCTGTATAGCGGAAATGCCAGTCCTGAACAGTGGTGCTTCCAGTTGAAATCGTTCCGTCGGGTATCTCAAGCATCAGGGTGTCTCCTACGGAAATGACGACATTGGATATAGTCATAGGCTGAGTTCCGGTTGCCCCTGCCATCATATCCATCTTCACTTTGAATTCACCGTAATCAGTTTGCTCTGTAAATGGCGTTGGATCAGTACCCTGAGACATCTTGTCTATCGCTGCATTGAGCTCAGTCATGAAGCTTCCGTCTTTGCTGCTCAGATCCTTGATGATGTCTGACAGGTTCATTCCATCCAGGATAGCTGCGGACTTCGGCTGAGCTGCCATTCCTCCAGACGGGGGCATGCTTCCTCCGCTGCTGCCAAATGCAGATTGGATAACGCTCATTCCGCCAAGGGCATCCTCGATTGCCTCGATGATCTCAGCTTCTGAGGCATCCCCGCCCGCTCCGCCATTACCGGAATCGCTGCAGGAAATCCCGGATACGATGATCATCGGGAGAAGCAACAGCAGCAGACATGCATTTCTGAATTTCATTTTCCAAATCCTCCTGATTCGATTTGATGTGCCGCTGCAAGTATACTGGGGGGGGGCAGATTTGCAAGAGGAGAAGGCTATCAGGGGAATATGAGGGAAATCCATCGGAGAATTCCCGATGAAGCAGGTTTGCAAGAATAAAAAATAATTATGATTCAGATTATAATTGTGATTTCGGAATATAATCCAAAATTATGCAAAGACAATAACTGCAAAAGCATTCATGCCGGATGTGCTTCTTCCCAGATGATGAAGCATATGGTTTATACGGGATTGAGATTGCAGATATAGCATTTGGACTTCCTGCCCCTTCTACTCGCAGACGTGTTCGTCTACACTATCTGCATGAGGATAATGGAAGCAAAGGAAAGGACTCCGGAACTCATCGGGCAGCTGCTTGCAGTCTGGGAGGCTTCAGTGAGAGCCACTCACCTGTTCTTGTCTGATAGCGAGATCCTGAAGATAAAGGAATACGTCCCGCAGGCCCTCATGGATGTTCCTGATCTGGTGATAGCTGTCGATGAAAGAGGCAATCCTGCTGCATTCATGGGAACAGGGAATGGTACATTGGAAATGCTGTTCATTGCACCGAAGGAACGCGGCAAAGGACTCGGAAGGCGTTTGCTGCGATACGGCATCGAGGAATCCGGAGTCCGCAGGCTGGCAGTGAATGAGCAGAATCCGCAGGCAATCGGATTCTATGAGCATATGGGCTTCCATATATGCAGGCGCACGGAGATTGATGAGCAGGGCAATCCATATCCACTGCTCTATATGGAGCTTCAGACTGATCCGGCTGGTATCGGGAATACCCATCTCTCGTAGCCGATCATCATCAAGAGGGAAGAATCTGAAGGAATTTTCATCCAGTCGCTTTACAATATCCGCCATTACGGGCATAATCTTCCTGTTCGCATTGCGGACGCAGAGGGCGCGTAGCTCAGCGGGAGAGCATTACCTTCACACGGTAGGGGTCGTTGGTTCAATCCCAATCGCGCCCATCAACAAACACAAAAGGTGATACAAAGCCTTTTCCTAGCAAACAAGGAGCGGTGATCCAAGGAGCCGCTCCTTATTTCTTATATGCAAAGAGTTGTGAGGCAGCCCGTCAGAATCCGGCTATTGCCTAGAGGCCATCAATGGCCTAGAAATCAGACACTCTCTGGATTTATTCCGGCAATCTTTGTATTTCACCGGCAATCTTAGCCACCCCTCTCGGAGTTTCGCCCAATTGTATCGAGTTTTGCCTGATAGTGTGGATCTAAAAAGAATTGTTGATGTTTGGCATACTTTTCCTTAAGCATATTCTATTTCAGCAGAAGTTCATATTGTTCGCCATCAACATAATTGCCACCAATGCAGAACAGCATTCTGAACACACCAGAAAATTCAAAATCATTTCTTTTGCAGAAGGCTATAGCTCTTTTGTTATCAGTTCGGACAGTCAGAGAAATTATCCTGATTCCCCGCCTCTTCGCTTCTTCAAGGATGTGCTGTGCAACACCTGGACCCCAATATTCTCTTCTTACCGCAATCCCCATCTCTACACGATGTCTCAGACGTTCTCTGTTCTGTATCCGGATATCATACGAACCACATATGCTATCATCTTTTGCAGCAATAACAGAAAAAGATCTTGAATCATTCAGATTACTGATAAAATCTCGTTCATCTTCCACTATCAATGACTCAGCTTCCCTAGTAGAGCATGCGAGATTATCTGTTTCTGAGGCAGCAGATTGGAAGAACTCAAGATATGCGGAAGCATCATTTTCTTTTACAAGCCTGTATCTCAAACTCCGTATCTTCACTCCATCCTGATATAAAAAAACAGATACAGGCATATGGCAAGTCTCACAAACTTTATCTGTTTGTTAGAAGGTTCATAACCAAAGTGGCCATAATATCCTTCTCCTCCGGTCTTGATTCCGCAATCATCAGCGTTATTGCAACTAGAGCTCCATTGGAAATCACCTGCTTGCCTGCTGAGGTAAATAACATTCTATTCTTCTGGAGAAATGCAAGAAACAACGTAGCGCCAATTCTCTTGCAACCATCATTGAACGGATGATCCTTCACAAGAAAATACAATAAAGAGGCCGCTTTTTCTTCCACTGTAGGATAAACATCCTGTCCAAATGCGGTTTGGTAGACAGATCCAAGAATACCTTCTAACGCACCTTCTGTCTTCTCAGTACCGAAAACATCCGAAGAAAGGGTAAACTTCATCGAATTGATTATCGTTTTGCACTCATCATAGCTGATTGGAACATAATTCTTGCTCCCTTCCGGTCTTTTCATACATTGATGATCATAATCATCAAGAAGATCCAATGCTTCTGTATACCTGTTGATGCCAGACATCAATTCTTCTTCATCGACTTCGGCCATATGTGCAATCATCCTGGACTGTAGCTCTATTGTCTTTCCCTGGGCTTCAAGTCTTCGCTTGTTTTCAGCATATCCACGAAGAAGATAGTCATTGAGAACCGTTGTAGCCCATTT
>CALXYI010000031.1 GCA_944392935.1 uncultured Spirochaetaceae bacterium | reverse complement strand
GTAACCACATCGAAATCGAATCCACCGTAAAATATGACACGGTCACTGCCATATCATCCCTGCCCTGCATGGATGGGGATGGCATGCCGACGAGCGTCGCGCGGCGCATGGCGAGAAGGTCCAGGCTGCCCGCGGCATAGATGCACGGGAACGTCTCGCCTTTCTCCTCAGGGAAGAGAGGGAACTCGGGGAATATGGAGCGTGCGGAGAGGCGCTCGGAGAGGAAGGCGCTCTCTATATCGACCCTGAGGGAAGCTATCTCCGCCTCCGTCCTGCCGAGGACCGACGAGAGCGCTGCAAGAGCCTCCCCTTCCAGCGGAGCCTCTGCATCCGGCAGCGCCATCAGGAGCCTGTAGGCCTTCGCGCGGTCACCGCAGAGCGAGAGGATCGTCTCGTAGTTGACGGCCTTCTCCCTTTCCCCTGTCATACGCATGGCCGCTTCGCCTCCAGCAGCAGCGAGATGAAATCAGAGATGGGAGTCGGCACGGAGTGCTTCTTCCCAAGTCTCGACACAGCACCTGCGAAGTACCTGTTCTCCGTCTCGCGATGCGCAAGCACATCCTGCAGCATCGATGTCCTGCCATGGTCACGGAGCGCGGTGACGCGCCGTATCATCTCCTCGATATCATCCTGGGTGATGACGATGCCTTCCTTCGCTGCAACGGTCTGCACCTCCCGCGCAATGACGCGGACCGCCCTTATGAAATCCCTGTTGCCTGCTATCGCGGCATAATCCGCGATGAGGATCGCAGAGAGCGTATTGAAGCATGTATTGAGCATGAACTTCCACCATTTCTCATGGAGGATGTCATCAGGGACCGTGCATCTCTGGCCGGCGGAACGGAAAAGACCGGCGATGCGCCCGACACGTTCGGAACGGGTTCCATCCTTCTCCCCGAACACGATATTCCCCCCGTTGGAGAAGCATGTGGTCTCCACTCCCTCATGCACCGAGGAGAGATCGGTGATGAATCCATACAGGACCTTCTCGCTGCCGAACAGCGCCGAGAGCTTCTCCTCGGCCTCTATCCCGTTGAGGAGCGGAAGCAGAACGGTATCGCGGCCGATGAACGGAGCTGCCTCCTCTGCCGCCTCATCGAGCTGGAAGTTCTTAACTGCGAAGATAAGGAGATCGGCCGTGTCCGCCTCCCCGGCATCGAGCGTCCGGAACATTATCCTCTCTCCGTTGACTATGAGCCCATCCCTGTATCTTTCCTTGCGGCTGCCATCCACTATGAATGCCGTATCAGCGCTTCTGTACAGCTTCCAGCCGACTACCGCACCGACTGCCCCGGCACCTACTATCCTTATCCTCATAATGCGAGGATAAGCCAATTGAGGCGCTCCTGGCAATGGAACAGCTTTGCAATGAATGCCGTTATGCTATATCTTTCTCTCATGCATATACTGCTGCATACGATACTGTCACTGATACTCGCATGGAACATAAGCGGAGCCATACCGGCCTTCCTGCCTCGCCGCTTCCAGCAGAGATGGGCAGATGCAGCAGGAACAGTGATGCTCTGCCTCATATGCCTCTTCCCGATAATCCCCGCATTCTCTGCGACATATATGATCTCCTTCCTGCTCTTCTGCGCCTATATCGCACTGTTCTACCGCGACAGGAAGGAGAAGGCCGCGGCTTTCGCGGTGATCTTCTTCTCGGTAATCGGATCGTGGTCATACCTCTCATCCATATGGATAAGATATCTCGCTGAGAGATCCCTGCCGGCATGGATGCCCATATCCATAGCCTCCCTCCTGATAATCCTAGCCATCCTCTACTTCAGCATCTTCCGCACCTATTCAAGGCAGGTGTCGGAGAGCATGCTGCTGGAGCACTTCACCAAGCGTCTCTGGGGATATGCCACCGTGATAGCGCTCACTCCCTCGATGCTCATCCTTGCCCTGGTGCTCAATCCTCACGAGAACGTTCTGCTGCAGCAGCTGATGACGTTCTTCGCGATGATCTCCTCGACAGTGATCTTCCCCCTGCTCTACCAGATGGGAAGGAGCGCGAAGCTCTCGGAGGAGAACTCCAGGCTGAAGGCAAGCGCGGAGTACTACCGTGATGTCGAGGCGCAGCAGGAGGAGATAAGGAAGATGAAGCATGACCTCATGAACCACTTCACGGTCATTGCCACATACCTGGACCTGGGAGAGAACGGCAAAGCCATAGGATACCTGAAGGAAATAGGCACAGAGTTCAGCGAGCTTACGAAGCAGTACACGCCAAGCACCATGATAAACGCGGTGCTGAACTCGAAGAGGCAGAAGGCCAGGAATGCCGGCATAGAGCTTCAGATCAAGGCAGATGCCTCAACCCGGATCAATGCAGACAGCACCGATCTCTGCACGCTCATCGCGAACGCCCTGGACAATGCGATCGAAGCCCTCCCGCCCGACAAGGTGATAGCAGCGGAGATCGCTGATGATGGCAGCACGCTCTACTACTCCGTGACGAACCGCTACGAGAAGGCCATCCAGCGCGGTGCCGACGGATCATTCATATCCTCCAAGAGCGACAGGAGGAACCATGGGCTAGGCATCAAGAACATAAGGGAAGCCGTATCAAGGCTTGGCGGGAAGGTCGATATCACTGCAGAGGACGGGATCTTCAGGCTCTATGCCGAAGTCCCGCTCCCGCGCTGAAGCGTCTCATCATGATGATATATGCGGGAATGACCACGATGTCCGCGCCTATCCATGCAAGCGGGGATGAGAGGACTATCCCCGCATAGCCGATTGCGGCTCCAAGCGCTATCGATGCCGAGCACCTTGCCGCAAGCTCCACGATGCAGGCTGTGAACGGCGCCCATGCATTTCCCATCGACTGCACTGCCGTGCGGAAGACGCAGAGAAGCCCGAGCACCGGATAGAAAGGAAGGGTGACGGAGAAGAACGTGCGGGCATAGCCGTAGACTGCAGGGGATGCAGCTGAGACGAATGCCGGAACGATGAACGGCTCTGCGATCAGGATGATCGCGATCATCAGCAGATCCGTGATCTCCGTGATGATGAGGGAGGCGCGGATGCCGCTCCTTATCCGCTGGATATCCCCCGCCCCGTAGTTCTGGGCAGTATATGCGGCAGTCGAGGTTATGAAGGCATTGTTCACGAGCACTGACAGCTGATCTGCCTTGGTCGCCGCTGTATACCCTGCGATCGCTTCTGTCCCCAGCGCGTTGACAGATGCCTGCATGACAAGCTGCCCGATGCACATCACGGACATCTGGAAGCCCATGATGCAGCCGAGGCTGAGATTCACCCTGATGCTGCCGCGGCTGACCTTCCAGTCCTCCCGCGAGAGCCGGAGAAGGCTGTATTTCCGGACTCCGGCGGCTATCGAAAGGACAGCTGACAGGAACTGGGAAAGAACAGTCGCAAGCGCGGCCCCTCCCACGCCCATGCCCATCGGAACGATGAAGACGATATCCAGCACGACATTCAGGATAGATGAGAAGACAAGGAACACAAGGGGAAGCCGGCTGTCTCCCAGCGCCCTGAGGATATTGGAGATGAGATTATACAGGACGGTCGTACCTGTTCCTGCAAGGACCACCAGGAGATATACCTCCGCATCCTGCCTTATCCCGCCAGGCACCTTCATAAGGGAGATTATCCCGGGTGCCATCAGGCATGTCAGGATGGTTATGGATACGGAGAAAAGGAGCGAGATATACACGGATGCAGCTATGTTCCGCCTTGCGCTCCGCTCATCCCTGGCCCCGATGCTCTGGGCGAGGACTATCGAGAAACCATTGGTGAGCCCCTGTATGAAGCAGAGGATGAAATAGATGACGACTGCAGTTGCCCCGACTGCGGCAAGCGCATCCTCGCCTATCGTCTGTCCTACTATGATCGTATCGGCAAGCGTATACAGCAGCTGGAAGAGGTTGCCTCCGATGACAGGCAGGGAGAAACGCAGGAGAACAGGGAAAGGCTTTCCGGTTGTGAGATCTGTCATGATGCCCCCTGGCATGAGCCAAGAGGCATTATGATGCAGAAGAGGCATGGTATTCCAGTACCTGCTAGCGTCTTCTGAGCCTCGCTATCTCATCTTCTGCAAGAAACGTCGCATGCTCCTCATTCCGCAGCCTCCAGGCAAGCTCCGAGCTGAATTCGAGCTCCTCCGCAGCGGCCAGTGCCTCCCATATGTCCCTGCCTTTGACGACCATGCCATGGTTGGCAAGGATATACGATCCTGCATCCGGACGTGCAGCCACCTCATCCCCCAGCTCAGGGCTTCCGGGGGAATGGTAGGGAATGTAGGCAACCGGACCAGCCTTCATGGCAGCGTATGGGGTATAGCGCTCGATCATATCCACGAAATCCCTGCCCATGCATGATACGAGGGATGAATAGATGGTATGCAGATGGATGACCGCATGCGCAGATCCATCGCTCCTGTAGGCCGCAAGATGGAACGGAAGCTCCTTCGTAGGCTTCCTCCCCGACAGAAGCGTTCCATCAGGAGCGACTACCGACACCTCATCGCACTGCAGCTCAGCAAGGGAGCATCCGGAAGGGGATGCATAGACCTTCCCGGCCGCGAAGATGGACATATTGCCCGTCCCGGCATGGCAGAAGCCGAGCTCGCCAAGCTTCCTGCCTGCCTCGGCAAGAGAGATGATATGCTCATTCATAGAGTGCCTCCCTGAAGAAATCCGCACCTCCGAAGTTCCCGGACTTCAGCGCAAAGCCTATATCGCCGGAATACATCCACGAAACCCCGGGAGCGATCTCACGGCCTATCCTGAATGCTCTCAGCCCGGCAGCCCGCACCACTGCCCCGGATGTCTCCCCGCCGCCTACGATCATCCTCCTGAATCCTGCCTTGATTGCGGCAGATGCAAGGGATGCGAAGAAATCCTCCGTGATCGATGCGATATCCGCATCCGGATATGCAGCATCAAGCGCCTTCCTCGCTTCCGGATCCTTCGCAGCGCTTACCATCAGGGGATAGGGAGAGGCGGACTCCGCCAGGGACAGGAGTTCCCTGATATATTCCCCAGGAGATGAGAGGCAGCGCTCAATCGAGAGCGGCATGACAGGTGCCCCAAGTGCCTTATAGCGGGACACCTGCTCTACTGAGGCTGCTGAGCATGAGCCTACGATCATGAGGCATCTGCCATCAAGCCTCTTCCCTTCATCCACCCCCTTCCTTTCCCTTCCGGAGAAGACATGGGCAAAGGCACCTGCAAGCGCGGAGCCTCCGGAAGCAAGCGGGAGCATGCTGAAGGAGGAAGCTATCGCTGAGATATCATCATCGGTCACGGCATCGATTACCGCGTATCCCTTCCTCCCCTCATATTCCTCCCATGCCTCTCCTCTCCGGAGATGCTCCAGGCTGATGGAATAGGCAGGGTGGCACGACTGCGCGCCCAGAAGGCGCGGAACGCTGCTTTCCGTCATCGGATTGAGCGGATGATGCCTCATCGGCGATTGAGCAAGGGGGATGCCGTTCACATAGAGGATGCCATCGCGCACCGTACGGCCGTTGACTGGAAGCGACGGTACCGCTATCGAAGACCCAAGCCCGAGCTTCGACAGCAGGGCATCGAGCACTGGGCCGATATTCCCGCGAGGCGTGGAATCGAATGTGGAGCAGTACTTGAGATAGATCATCCTGCACGATGCGGCAATGAGGGCATCTGCGGCTTCGGATGCGGCCCTGACCGCATCGCAGGGACTGCATGAGCGTATCTGCAGCGCAATGACGGCTGCCGCATCCGATGGGACACCATCCATTTCATCCCTCGATGGCACCCCGCTGAAGAAGGTCACTTCCAGCCCGCCCTTCCTAATGAATCCGGCGGCATCGAGACCGCCGGTGAAATCATCTGCGATAACTCCGAGAAGCATACTGGCATTATACAGGCAGCGAGCCTGATACGCTACCTCACCTGGTTGCTCAGCTCCTTCCCTTCCTCGAATTCCCTGACGTTCGAGAGAGTGGTATTGCTTATGGCTGTCAGCGCCTCCTCGGTCAGATAGCCCTGATGCGATGTTATTATCACATTCGGCATGCTTATAAGGCGGGCAAGAGTGTCATCCTCGATACCCATATCGCTCTGGTCGGTATAGAAGATGCCGGCTTCCTCCTCGTACACATCAAGGGCCGCACCGCCGATGCGCCTCTCCTTCAGCGCTGCAAGGAGCGCTTCCGAATCTATGAGCGCACCGCGTGATGTGTTGATGATGAGGGCCGTATCCTTCATATCCGCAAGCGTATCGGCATTTATCAGATGGCGGTTATCATCGGTCAGCGGGCAGTACAGCGTCACTATGTCCGATTCCTTCAAGAGCGTATCGAGATCCGCATACCCGACCCCGGGAATCGATGCCGGATAGGGATCATATGCAAGTATCCTCATCCCGAAGCCCTTCGCGATATCGATTGCGACACGTCCTATCTTCCCTGTTCCAACCACTCCGATGGTCTTCCCATGGAGATCCATCCCCACCAGCCCCGAAAGCGAGAAGTTGAACTCGCGTGTCCGGACATAGGCATGGGTGAGCTTCCGCACGAGGGCAAGAAGCAGAGCGAACGAATGCTCCGCGACAGCATACGGGCTGTATGCCGGCACGCGGACGACGGGGATGCCCCTGGAAAGGGCATAGGGGCAATCGACATTGTTGAAGCCCGCAGACCGCATGGCGATCAGCTTCACTCCCTCAGAGGCAAGGATATCTATCGTATCCCTGTCCACCGTGCAGTTCACGAACGGGCAGACCACGTCAGCGCCTGCAGCCATCACCGCCGTATGCCTGCTGAGCGCGGGCTCATGGTAGACGATATCATATCCGAAGGCCTTGTTCGCGGCTTCGAAATGCTTTCTGTCATAAGGCTTTGTATCGAAAAGGACTATCTTCATATACTCCCTCCTGCCTGAATGTAAGCCCCGGCCGCCATAAAGGCAAGGGAATGATAATCCATCCCGGCCTGCTTCAGAAGCCAGCCGATGATCTCCGGATCAGCAATACACACGATGCATCTGCATTTACCAGCCATATGGCAGGACTTATAATAACCTTTATCTATCATCCAGGGAGAACTGCCATGGGTATAAGCCTTCGTGAAGCAATGAATATATTCCCCTTCTCCACTGCCATACTCAGAGCCGGGAATCAAGGGCTTGATGCCGAGGTTGAATCAGTCAACATACAGGAAGTGCCGGAAGTCATCAGATGGCTCAAAGGCGGGGAGATCCTCTTCACATCCGGCTATGCATTCCATTCTGAAGAAGGCGGAGTGAGGCTCATTGAACAGCTCTCCGCAAAGAAAGTCGCAGCAATTGCGATAAAGCCGGGACAGTATCTGCAGTCCGTTCCGAAAAAGATGATAGAACGAGCCGAGAAACTCGGATTCCCGCTATTCGAGCTTCCGGAGGAACTGCCGTACATGGACTGCATGGTTCCTATACTTGAGCGCCTCACACAGAAAAGGCTCTATACGCTTAAGAGAATCGAGATGACACGGAACAGTCTCATATACTCAATCATAAAAGGCCAGGGACTCGAAGGAATCTGCAAGGTGCTGGAAACGATATCGGAATGCTCCATCATGATCATGACAGAGCATGGGATAATCCTCTCGCATAGCTTGCGTGAGGGACATGGTTCTGCAGACGAGGAAAGATTCAGACACTTCTGCCATATCACTTTCGGGGATGCACAGAGATCCCCTTATCCTCTGAATACCTGCTCCCGGATTTCCGTCGGGGAGCAGCAGGCTGTAGTATATCCTCTGGGCGTCGGAGAGGAACTGCTGGCTGTGCTATTCGCCTTGCCAGCGGAGATTCCCATCGATACAGCAGGGATAATGCTGCTTGACAACGTAGGTTCGATGGTGATCATAGAGCTGATGAAGGAAAGGGAGGTGCTGGCTCATGAGCAGAAGGTATCAGGCCAGTTCCTCGAGTCTCTTCTTTCCTCTGCAGGATATCTCAGCGAGTCCAATACCAAGCGATGGGCAAGCTACATAGGCTTTGACATAACCAGAAGCTACTGCGTGATGGTGCTTGGAATGGATACACACCAGCGCTTCAGGGATAATGCGCATATACCTGAGGCAAGCATACAGAGGCTCAAGAGCGAATCACTGCAGCGTCTGAAATACCACTTCCGCAGATATGGTGACCAGATACTATACATGGAATCAAGCATGAGCATCGTAGCGCTCGCAACCGTTAGCGATGAACACCATTGGGAAACATGCCGCCAGTATCTCGCCAATGCTGTCCAGGCACTATGCGAGGAATATGGAGAAGGCAACTTCGCAGCAGGCATCGGACGCGTGAAGGATTCGATAGCAGAGGCAACAGCAAGCTACAGCGAGGCACGAAAGGCCCTGAGAGCCGCAGTGAAGACAGGATTGGATGTATGTGATTTCGCTTCTCTTGGCCCCTTTGTCTTCCTGCATGAAGTCACCGGCTCGAAGGAAGCCGAGGATTTCTGCAATGAGTACCTTTCCCCGATCCAGAAATACGACAGACAGTACAATGCCTCGCTTGTCGAAACGCTCTCAGCCTACTTCGCGAGCTCACAGAATGCAAGGAAGACTGCGGAATCCCTTGGAGTGCACAAGAATTCCGTCATATACAGGCTTGAGAAGATAGAGTCGCTGCTAGGGAAATCCCTGAAGGATCCCGAAACGGCTTTCAATCTCCAGCTAGGCCTGAAACTGCATTATTTTGGAAAATAATACAAAAACAAATGGTTAAATTCGTATCATTATAACAATGACAAATCAAAGAATCCAATTGTAGCCTGTACCTAAAAGAATGCAGGGAGGCTATGCAATGGCTAATCTTGAAGTTAATTACTGCGGTGTGAAGTACAGGAATCCATTGATTCTCGCTTCAGCGACTCCTGGGTGGGACGGAGAGGGGATGCGGCTGGCTGCAGAAGCTGGAATCGGAGGTGTCATACCTAAAACGATAGGCCCCAAGGTCGACTGGGCTGCCCATCCTCGCAATGGCCGCATATTCATGCATCGCTACAACGGCAAAGCCATCGGACAGGTGAATCTGGAACTCTTCACCACCATGACAAGGGAACGTTGGATCACAAAGGAACTCCAGATCGCGAAAAGCGGCGGCGCGACAATGCACATAAGCATCCTTGCGATGCCGGATCCGGAGGATACTGCGAAGCTCGTGCAGGAAATGCAGGCCACTGGGATGGTGGATCTCTTCGAGCTCAATGTATCATGCCCCATGCCGAAAGGAACGGTCGGGATGCACATAGGCAAGGATCCAGAGCTGATCTACAAGCAGGTGAAGGCAGCTTCCGCTGTATCCGAAGTACCTTTCACGGTGAAGCTGACTCCTAATGTCACCGATAATATAGCGACGGCACAGGCTGCTGCGGATGGCGGCGCGAAAGGCATCACGATAAGCAATTCGATAAGATCATTCGCAGGTGTGGATATCGAGACAGGAAAGCCTTATCTCCGTGGTTTCGGCGGATACACAGGTCCTGCAATCCATCCGATCATAATGCGGCAGGTCGCGGAAGTGGCAAAAGCGGTAGACATCCCGATTTCAGCATGCGGAGGCGTGAACAGCTACAGGGAAGTCGTCGAGTTCATAATGCTTGGCGCAACAACAGTCCAGCTCTGCACGGCTGTCATGTGGAATGGATATGAAAGGATAACGAAGATCATAAATGATCTCGAGTCCTGGATGGACAGGAAGGGACATGGTTCATTCGATGAAATCCGCGGAATAGCGCTCAAGGACATCACGACTGTCGAGGAGCTTGCGAAGCTTCCTCCGAAGTTCGCTTCGATAGACAGCGGGAAATGCACCAACTGCTCACTCTGTCAGAAGCTCTGCATGTACAGAGCAATCTCTGAGAAGGATGGGAAGAGATGGGCGGATAGGGAGAAATGCGATGGCTGCGGAGTATGTGCGCAGTTCTGCCCGGCTGGGGCGATAACGCTTATGGAATGATTCCCGCTGGAAATGCGGATAAGAAGAAGGAGAAGAAGATGATGATGAAGAAAGGGATGCTCATTGCTTTCATTATAGTATGCCTCATCAGTGTGCAGCTGGCATTCGCAGGGGGAAGCAGGGAATCAGGAACCGATGGCGTATATACGCTGAAGTTCGGACATGACCAGATGGAAGATACGCCGCATCACATGGCTGCGGTACGATTCAAGGAGCTTGTAGAGGAAAGGACCGACGGACACGTGCAGGTAACGATATTCCCGGCCCAGCAGCTAGGGTCCGCACGCGAGGAAGTCGAAGGCCTGCAGATAGGTACGGTAGAGGGAGTAGCCCTGCCGACATCGGCATTTGCCAGCTTCGACCTCGCGACAGGACTCGTTGATCTCCCGTTCCTGTTCCCGGATCCGGAAACAGCATACGAAGTCCTCGACAGCGAGGTCGGAGACAAGATACTTGCCCGTCTTGAGCCGGTCGGGATGACAGGAGCGGCTTTCTGGACGAGCGGCTTCAAGCAGTTCACGGCGAATTTCCCGATTGAGACACCGGCAGACTTCCATGGCAAGAAGATCCGTGTCATGGCGAATCCTGTACTGATCTCACAGTATGAGGCAATGGGTGCATCAGCTGTCCCCATCGATTTCAACGAACTGTACAATGCACTCCAGCAAGGGGCTGTCGATGGTGAGGAGAACCCATTCTCCACCATAGTCAACATGAGATTCTATGAAGTACAGGAATATATACCGATTTCCAATCATGGGATGCTCGGATACATAGTGGCATTCAGTTCAAACTGGCTTTCCTCTCTTCCTGAGGAGTATCAGGAGATCATCATAGAGGCAGCAAAGGAAGCAGCACCTTATGAAAGGGAGCTGATCGCAGAGCTTGAGACAGAGCGGTACCTGCCGACCATCATCGATTTCGGCTGCGTTGTGACGGAACTCACGGAAGAGCAGCGTGCACTCTTCAGGGAAGTCACTGCCCCTGCTTATGATGTGTTCGCAGGAATGCTTGATGATAGCGGAAGGGCACTTCTCAAGGAAGTGCAGGACGCTGTGGCTGCACTGGAATAAGCTGCTGTTTTCTGCCGGGGGAAACCCCGGCTTCTGGAGGAATAATGAGTCAGTCTGATAAAAGCATTCTGGATAGGATCATCGGAGGTTTCATCGGTGCCCTGATCCTCATCGCATGTTTCGTTCTATTCGTAAATGTCGTCCTCAGGGCTTTGGGATATTCGCTCAAATGGGCTGAGGAGCTTACCCGCTATATCATTGTCTGGGTGACTTTCATCGGAGGCTCGATGTGCATACAGGATGGTACGCACGTCGGAATCGATGTCCTTCCATCCCGGCTCGGCCCTAAAGGGAAGCTCATCCTCAGCATCATCATAAACCTGATCTCGCTGGCATTCGTAGCCGTAATGGCATATCTGGGTGTCGAGATGGTGATGCAGGCCATAAGATTCAGGCAGATAACAGCTGCGATGATGATTCCGATGGCCGTCCCCTACCTCGGCGTTCCGGTAGGATGTGCCCTGATGTCAATCAGGTACATCCAGCAGATCCACCTATCCATAAAGGCGCTAGGAAGGAAGGAGGCATAAATGGTAGCTGGTCTTTTCATAATACTCTTCGGTCTGATGGCAATCGGAGTGCCGCTCTATGTATGCCTTGCAGGATCGACGATGTTCACATTCGCGGTCTTCACCGACATGCCGCTCATAGGCGTAGCGCAGAAGATGTTCGCGGGTGTTGATAAATTCTCCCTCATGGCTATCCCGTTCTTCATCCTCGCAGCAAATGCGATGGAGAGGGGCGGGATGGCTAAACGCATAGTCAATCTTGCCAACGCCTGCGTTGGAAGCCACAGGAGCGGTGTCGCGCTCACTACGATAGTAGGCTGTCTCTTCTTCGGAGCACTCTGCGGAAGCGCACCAGCCACGATCGTAGCCCTTGGAGGGCTTCTGTATCCTACGATGGTCGAGAAGAAATACAGCAGGGAATTCTCATCCGGGCTGCTGTGCTCCACGGCCTCGGTAGCGCTTCTGATACCGCCGAGCCTGACCATGATAGTCTATGGCTCGGTAACGGGAACATCCGTCGGAGAGCTTTTCATAGCGGGATTCGCAGCTGGCATAATCTTCGCCATACCCGTCATCATCTACAGCATCATATATGCCAAGAAGCATGATGTCGTCGTGGAGGAAAGACAATCAAGGCAAGAGAAGGCAAAGGCCCTGAAGGAAGCTGCATGGGCGCTTGGTGTTCCTATCATAATAATAGGAGGAATATACACCGGGCTTTTCACTCCGACCGAATCCGCTGCTGTCTCAGCTGTATATGCTATATTCGTCGGGCTTTTCATATACAAGGAACTGAAGCCAAGCGAGCTCATACCCCTGGGCCTGCAGACAGCGAAGTCTACGGCGCAGCTCATGATACTCATGGCAGCGGCGCAGGTCCTTTCCTGGATCCTGGTTGTCGGACAGATACCGCAGATGCTCTCATCCGCCATGCTCGGCATAACAACGAACAAGATCGGAATACTGCTGATGATGAACATAATCATGCTCATTGCAGGCATGTTCGTTGACGGATCAGCATTCATACTGATACTGGGACCACTCTTCATGCCCATCGCCCAGCAGGTGGGAATCGATCTCGTGGCACTTGGCATAATAATGGTGACAAACGGCTGCATAGGGATGTATACTCCGCCTTTCGGCTTGAACCTCTTCATTGGAACGAATATATGCAAGTCCTCGTATTCCGAAATCGTAAAGGGAATATGGCCGTTCATAGGCCTAAGCCTCTTTGCGCTTGTGGTCATAACGTACTTCCCGCAGCTGTACATGTGGCTGCCTCATCTGGCTTATCGCTGACAGGAGGATGGCATGAAGAAAGAGGAAATGAATAAGCTTGCTTCCATAGTCGAGAAGCACAGGGAGGAAATCGTAGCTTTCATGCAGGAAGCCATCCGTACCCCCAGCGTCACCGGCAACGAGAAGCCGATCCAGGAGAAGCTGATGGCAATACTCAGCGATATGGGGCTTGAGGTAAGCTGCTGGGATCTCGACAGCGGAGAACTATCGAAGCATCCTGCATATGTCAGGGAATCGAAGCCATACAAGGATAGGCCTAATGTCTGCGGCATCTACCGTAGCGGCGGCAATGGAAGATCCCTGCTTCTGAATGGGCATGTCGATGTCGTTCCTCCTGGTGATGAGAACGTGTGGGTGCATGGTCCATGGTCAGGAGACCGTGAGGATGGCAGGATCTATGGTCGCGGTGCCTCCGATATGAAGAGCGGTGCCGTCGCCATGACAATGGCACTGAAGATACTTCTCTGCGAAGGATATCGGCCAGATGGCGATATGATCTTCGAATATGTAGTCGACGAGGAGGATACCGGTAACGGAACGCTCTCATTCGTCCAGAAAGGGTACAAAGCAGATGCAGGAATATGCTGCGAAACAAGCAGCATGAACGTACAGCCGGGCTGCCTGGGACGTGTCTGGTGGAGGATATACATTGAAGGGAAGCCTGCAGGCATCCAGAAGCATGCGGAAGGCGTAAGCGGGATAGATCTCGCCTACAGGATCGTTGAATGGGTGAAGGAATTCGAGGAAATCAGGATGGAGGATGTGAGAAGTCCGCTCTACCCCGATATAAGAAGCTCGATTCCGTGCATGGTGACATGCATGGAATCGGGTTCATTCTGCTCCTCCTTCCCCGATTCCGCGACGCTGAAGGGAAGCTTCGCCACTGTTCCGGGAGAGACGATAGATGATGTGATGGATGATTTCGTCTCGTATCTGCACAGGAAGGCAGAAATGGATCCATGGATGAGGAACCACCTTCCAGAAATAGCATTCGATGGCTACCGTGGAGAATCTGCCTCGATTCCTGCAGACAGTCCAATCGTGACTGCCATAGCTGAGAACTTCAAGGCTTTGAGAGGATACGATCCGGTAATCAGCGGAAGGCAGGGTGCAGCCGATACAAGGTATCTCATCAATTATGCAGATGTACCCACTGTGATCTTCGGTCCCGGACTGACAGAGCAGATGCATTCCACGAATGAGTATGTCATGGAAGATGATCTGATTGACAGCGTCAAGATCATCGCCGCTACAATGCTCGATTGGTGCGGATACCATAAGGAATAACGCCTAGGGCCGTAGGATTCCCGATTCTACGGCCCAGATGCCACATAGGGATTTCTCCGGAGGCTTCACATAGCCTCATACCCAACAAGAAGGACCGGCATCGACAATGCCGAAGCTGATCTGGATATTCCAAGCCATCTGACCCGTGAAATACAAATCATTCCCATTTCCGCTCGAGTGAGCATATCTGTGATACGGCAGGCCATGCATCATGCTTCATGGCACGCCCGTCAACGGCAGCGACGGGCATCGCGCCCATCGATGTGGAGGAGATGAAAAGGGCATCGAACATATGGAGATTGGCCAGGGTCGGAGGCACGAAGCTGACTTCATATCCCAGCTCGACAGCAGCCCGGAGCACGCTGATGCGCGTTATCCCGGAAAGCACAAGCTCATCCGGAGCTGTATAGAGGCGCTTCCCGGAAATGCCATAGAAATTGCTTCTGGTCCCTTCAAGCACCATGCCCCGGCGGTTCACGAGGAGCGCCTCGAAGCAGCCCTTCCTCTTCGCCTCCTCAAGCGCGATGTACTGCATGAGGAGATTGGATGTCTTCGCCTGCGGCAGGAACCTCTCTCCGCGGTAGAGCGATACTGCCACTCCTTCCGAGTAGAAGCTCTCCGGATATGAGAGGAGTTCGGTGTAGGTTATGAAGAAGAGCGGGGATGGGCCGCCGACTATGAGTATGCGGGCGCTTGCATCCGAGATGCCATCCGCCTCGATAAGGTCCTTCAGCGAGGACTCTATCATTGCATCGCTGAATGGATGCCCGAGGGATATATCACGGCAGGATGCATGGAGGCGCCTGAGATGATCCTCGAGATGCACGATATGGCCGCCGACTATGCGCAGAGCCTCATAGACCGAGAACGAATACTGAACCTCACGGCAGGCAACAGGCAGCACTGCCTGATCCTCGCCTACCACCTTCCCATTCCTTATAGCGCTTCTCATACAGCAGGGATGATACATCAGAGGACAGTTCGGGAGAAGCCCTCAGTCATCGAAGTACTTCAGTATCTCCCTGGGCTTCGATCCGTTCGCAGGACCTACTATCCCGTTGTCCTCCATCATCTCTATCAGGCGCGCCGCCCTGTTGTAGCCTATCTTCATGCGGCGCTGCAGGAAGGATGCCGATGCGCACTTGCGTTCGAATACGATCTGCTTTGCCTTCTCATACAGGACCTCGTCAGAATCCTCCTCGGAGACATCGATATCATCCCCTGCGTCATCATCCGCCTCCGGTGCTTCCTCGAAGATATCCTCGGCAAGATAATCAGGCTCGCCGTTCTTCTTCGCCTGGCCCACGACCTCGTAGACCTCGTCATCGGAGAGGAACGCTCCCTGGATACGCTGGAAACCCGATTCAGCGGGATTCATCAGGAGCATATCCCCCTTGCCAAGCAGATCCTCAGCGCCGTTCTCATCGAGGATGATGCGCGAATTCGTTCCGGAGGATACCGCGAATGCGATGCGCGCCGGGAAATTGTTCTTTATCGTGCCGGTGACGACCTCCGAGGACGGACGCTGCGTCGCGAGTATGAGATGTATGCCAGCAGCCCTCGCCTTTGCTGCAAGGCGTGCGACATAGGTCTCTATATCCTTGCCGACCACGGACATGAGATCAGCGAACTCATCCATGATGAGCACGATGTACGGAAGCTTCTCCGCAGGGATGCTCTCATCGCGTATCTTGGTGTTCAGGCCTTCGATGTTCCTCACGCCGAATGCCGCGAGCATCCTGTATCGCCTGTCCATCTCCTCGCATAGCCAGCCAAGCGCCTTCACCACCTTCTTCGCCTCCGTTATGACAGGTGTCAGCAGGTGCGGGATCCCGTTGTAGACAGTCAGCTCGACGACTTTCGGGTCAACCATGATCAGGCGGACTTCCTGGGGGCTCTTCAGATAGATCAGGGAGCAGATGAAGGAGTTGATGCACACCGACTTTCCCGATCCTGTGGAACCCGCGATAAGCATATGCGGCATCTTCGCGACATCGATCGTAACAGGACTGCCTGTTATCGTACGGCCGAGGATCATCGGCACCCGGAGCTTCTGGCTGTCATGATCCTTCTTCACGGACATGAGCATATCCTTGAATCCGATGGTGGCCCTCTTCCTGTTCGGGACCTCTATGCCTACAGCCTGGCGGCCGGGAATCGATGCAAGGAACCTTATCGAATCGCCTCCGAGATTGTATGAGAGCTCCTCCACCCTTGCACGGATGCGCTGGACAAGCACCCCGTCGCCGAGCTTCAGCTCATAGAGTGTCACAGTAGGTCCCTTGATGATATTCGAAAGGGTCACGGACACATGATAGGAAGCAAGCGTATCGACTATTATCCCGCCACGCTGCCTGGTGAAGTCATCTATCTCGCTGGAAGCCTGGGGATAATCCACGAGGATATCCATCGATGGAGCCCTGTACTTCTTTTTCGCCCTCTGGGAAATGCCTGCATAGCCGAGGTCATTGCTCTGCAGCCCTCCGATGCCGACGGAGAGCGAAAGCTCATTCTCCTGCCTGGGAACGCTTGTTCCTTCGTCCGGCTCATCCGCTTCCTCTTCCACCTCTTCAGCCGCATGCTGCGCCTTCGGCCTCTTCGGTGAGACCTCCTCGAACGATGGAGCAGCGGGCTTCTCCTCCGCCTTCGGCTCCGCAGGAAGCACAGGAGCAGTCTCTTCCGGACCTTCTTCCGCAGGAACGCTTTCCTCCGCGTCTTTCTTCAGGAATCCTGAAAGCCCGGGTATCCTGCGCTCCTTCGGCTTCTCCCCAGGGACATGGACGGAAGGTTCCGCACTTGCGGATTCCTCTGCCGGCTCGAATCCCCTGGAGGGGAATGATGAGACATTGCTGCCACGTGCAAGCGACTCGAACATCCTGTATCTGGGATGATCCGGAGAGAGTCCTGAAGGAGCGAATGACGAAGAGGTCCTGCGCTCCTTCTTCGCATTCCTGTCCTCATACCCTATTATGGGGCGGCGGTTCCTTTCCTCACCGCTGCCGGAACCATTTCCCGGGGCATTCATCATGGATTCGAGAGTAGCCTCGAGCATCCCGCCCTTGCTGAACGGCTCTGTACGTGACGGATCGAATGCGATGCGCTCATCCGCCTTCCTTGTATCTTCCTGCTGCTCCCGCTCTATCTCATCCTTGATAGCGGAGAAGACATCGGATTCCGGCGGCATCTGATAGCCATCCATCCTGCTGCGCACGGGCTTTTCCTCTGCCTCATCGTGGGACTGGACAGCCCTTGACGGTCTCTCGCTGCCATCAGGAGTCCTGATGCGCTTGAGATGCGGCAGCTCCCCGACTTCAGGGATATCCACAGGAGCAGATGGGTCGATATCCCTCTTCCCAGTCCTCGCCCCGGCCGTGACGAACGCATTCTCGGCCTCTCCTTCCTCCGGAGCCGCGGATGCTGCCGCCCTGCGGCTTTCCTTCTCCTTCCGCTTCAGGGCCTTCGCCTCCTCGGCAGCCGCCTTCCTGTCTATCTTCCTCTGGAGCCTCTCGGCTTCCTTCTCCTCCTTCCTCGCCAGACGCTCCTCGAGACGGCGCTGCCTGCGCTCTGCCTTCTCGTTCATCCTCTGATAGCGTCTCTCGTCCTTTCCGGGAGCCGGCACGGCCTCCTCGGAAGCACTCTCCTCCGCGTTCTCCCCGGCCTCTTCTGCCTCAGCCCTGAGCCGCGCCGCTGCAAGCTCCGCTCTCTTCCTCTTCTTCTCCTCGCGCTCCGCGAGATGCGCATCGAGCTTCCCTGAAAGGGAGAGGAAGAGGGTCGCAAGCATGGCCTCAAGGGCTGTGCATACGACAAGAAGGCCTGCCCTGTCCTCCGATACCCTGCTGACTATGAATCCAGGATGGGGATTGCCGCTCCTGATATGCGCATAGCTGAGCATCGTCAGATAGATGACGGCAAGGAAGATGACGGCAAGGACCATCGAGATCCGCTTCCGCCTTCTGAATGCGAGTATGAGCATGCCTCCTATGAGGAGGAATGCGGAAAGGACAATGAGTGAACCGGTTCCCGCAGGGAATCCTGCATAGCTGCCGATTGCCGATACAGCTGATGAAAGCGATTCCCCGCCGATGCCCTTCAGGGCCATGAATGAAGCTGATCCGGCCGCAGCGCCGGAAAGCATAACGATAATACCCACCGCCAGGGAAAGCCTGTGTCTTCTTATCTTCATTAGAGCTCCGGAGGAGTTCCTCACTCCTTCCTAAGGCCGCGTATCACGACGGCCGTCCTCTGTTCATCGAGATAGGGAACCCTGAGATCCTCTATCCTGCTTCCGAAGCTGTATCCCCCGCCTTCGAGGACATCAAGCTCCGAGAGCGCATTGCCACGCTGCCCTTTATAGAGAATGAGGGGTGCATCATCTGACAGGATGCGTATTGCATCCTCCGCGATGCTGAAGACCGGGTGGAAAGCCCTGCATGTGACGGCATCGAATCTCCTCCGCTCCGCCCTGAGATCGCTCTGATCGACCTCCGCATTCCGCAGTCCCGTCCTAAGAAGGACTCCCTTGAGGAACTGCGAACGCCTCTGCATGCGCTCCACGAGCACGAAATGCCTGTCTGGGAAGAGAACGGCCAGGACCACCCCAGGCAGCCCAGCCCCCGATCCGAGATCGGCAATCGTATCCGAAGCCTTCGTCTCCCCGGCAAATACGGGATATGCGGCAGCGCAATCCAGTACATGCCTTATGATTATCTCATCAGGGTCCTTGTCCCCGACGAGCTTGAGCACAGGATTGAAGAGGAGGATCTCCTCGATGAAGGTGGAAAGCGATCCGATCTCCGCATCCCCATGCGGTGCACCTATCCTTTCCATCCCTGAAATAAGGAGATCCCTATCCACGCTCCCTGCTCCTTACGGCAACGCCCAGCACTGCGATATCAGAAACCCTGACACCTGATATCCTTCTGGCCTGCCCGATGGAAATCGGCCTCACAGCCTTGAACTTCTCCCTAGACTCCGAGGAAATCCCATCTACCGTATCATAATCGAAATCCGCGGGAATCTCCATATTATCGAGCTTTTTCGCCTTCTCGATCTCCCGCTCCTGACGCATCAGGTATCCGGAGTACTTTATATCAAGCTCCACCTCACGCAGTATGGACCGGGAATAGCTTCCCAATGCTTCGATGCCGAGCATGAAGATGCTCGTCTCAGGCTCCTTCAGGGCATCGTATGCGCTCTTGCCATCTATCCTGCAGGACCTCAGCACAGCCTTCGCTCCCTCGATACCAGCCATCTTCGCCCTGAGGCGCTCCATCCTCTCCTCAGTGGCAAGACCTGCTGCGAATCCCTTCGGAGTGAGCCTCTGATCTGCTGTATCATGCCTCAGCGACAGCCTGTACTCCGCACGCGATGTGAACATCCTGTACGGCTCCTCGGTGCCTTTCGTGACGAGATCATCGATCAGCACGCCGATATACGCCTCCGTGCGCGACAGGACAAGAGGCCTGCCGCCCTTCAGAAGCTGTGCGGCATTGATCCCTGCCATGAGCCCCTGTGCCGCAGCTTCCTCATAGCCTGATGTGCCGTTCGTCTGGCCTGCGATGAAGAGCCCTGCCACGAGCTTGCTCTCCAGTGACGGCATGAGGTCAAGCGGGTTGAGATAATCGTATTCGACGGCATACGCAGGCCTCATTATCTCGGCATGCCTGAGACCGGGGATGGAATGTATGAAGCTGTGCTGTACGTCCTCCGGAAGCGAGGAGGAAAGGCCGTTGAGGTACATCTCCTCCGTTCCCAGCCCCTCCGGCTCAACGAATATCTGGTGCCGTTCCCTGTCCGGGAAGCGAACCACCTTATCCTCGATGGAAGGGCAGTAGCGCGGCCCGCGGCCGACTATCTTCCCTCCATAGAGAGGAGAGCGGGAGATGTTCTCCCTTATTATCCTGTGCGTCTCCGCATTGGTATATGTGACATAGCATGGCAGTGACGGGCGGTCCAAAGCCTCGGTTCCGAATGAGAATGGCTCCATGGGATCATCACCTTCCTGCACTTCCATCTCACCCAGATCAAGCGATGACAGGCGCACACGCGCAGGCGTGCCCGTCTTCATGCGGCCTACCCTGAAGCCCTTCTCCCTCAGCTTGCCGCCAAGCCCTGCCGCGGCGCTCTCGCCAAGCCTTCCGCAAGGGGCATCATATTCGCCTATGAAGATACGGCCATCCATGAAGGTGCCGGTGGTGAGGACGACAGTGCGTGATGATATCCGCCAGCCCCTCTCCGTCACGACGCCTGCGGCCCTGCCATCCTCCGTGATTATATCCACGACGGTATCCATGAAGAGCGACAGGTGGCGCTCCTTCTCCAGCGTCTCCTTCGCAAGCCGTGAGTAGCTGAACTTGTCAGCCTGCGCACGAGGTGCCTGCACTGCCGGTCCGCGGCGCCGGTTGAGGATGCGCATCTGTATCATCGTACTGTCTATCAGATGCCCCATCTCCCCTCCGAGGGCATCTATCTCACGCACGAGGTTTCCCTTCGCAAGCCCTCCGATGGATGGGTTGCAGCTCATGCGCCCTATCGCATCCAGCGACTGCGTTATGAGGAGGGTGTCGAATCCCTCACGCGAGAGGGCAAGGGATGCCTCGATTCCGGCATGTCCCCCTCCTATGACTATCGCATCGTAATCACGCATATCATTTCCCTAGGCAGAATGAGGAGAAAAGGCGGTCAAGCACATCCTCCCCTGTGATCTCTCCCGTCAGCTCGCCCAGCGAAGAGAGCGCGCTCTGGAGATACAGCGCTATTATATCGTAACCGGCAGAAGATGAAAGGCGGGCCTCCTCAAGCGCTGCCGCTGCCTCCTCGAGCTTCTCCTTCTGCCTCTCCGAGTCGATCCTGGGCACATCGGAAGGAGCCGAGGCTGAAGCTGAGAGCCGCGAGGCGATCGCATCGATCACATCCGCCAGCCCTTCACCTGTGACAGAGGAGAACGAGAGCGGCGCATCGAGGGCGGAGACATCCCGCTTGGAGATGACGCACAGCACCCTCTCATACTGCGGAGGCGCATCATCCGAGGAGGGATCGACGACATAGACGATCAGATCCGCCTTGTCCATCAGGGATTCCGTGCGCCTTATCCCTTCCTGCTCCACAGCATCCTCCGATTCCCTCAGCCCTGCGGTATCGAAGAGCCTCACGGGGATGCCGGCGATGACTGCATCCGCTTCGATATAATCACGTGTCGTTCCTTCCTCGGAAGAGACTATCGCCCGGTTCTCCTTGAGAAGAGCATTGTACAGCGAGCTCTTGCCTGCATTGGTGCGTCCTGCGATGACGACCAGCGCGCCTTCGCTGTAGAGGCGTGATGAGGAGAATGTAGCTGCGATTGCCCGGAGGCGTCCGATGATCCGGGAAACCTCCTCCTCGGGAAACACCCAGTCCTCGGGAATCTCGTCCTCGCCGTAATCAAGCTGGACCTCAAGGGAGGCAAGGATATCAAGCACCGATTCCTTCATGCGCTCCGCTTCCCGGTATATCGATCCGGCAAGGCGGGAAAGGGCATCAGAGCCCGCACGGCTGGTCCTGGCCTTCACTATCTCCTCCACAGCCTCAGCCTCAGTGAGATCCATGCGGCCATGCATGAAGGCCCTGTATGTGAACTCCCCTCTCTCCGCTTCCCTGAAACCGGCATCCTCCAGCAGCGAGGAGATCGCCCTTATGACAGGCAGGGAACCATGGCACATTATCTCGAAGGCCTCTTCCGATGTGTACCCATGCCCCTTGGAATAGATGATGGCCATGACCTCGTCTATGCGCCTTCCGCTGCCGTCATGCACATATCCATGCACCGCCCTCCCTGACAATGAGGGGCTGATCGGAGAAGAGAAATAAGGGGCGAGAAGGGAGATGGCCTCATCCCCGGATGCCCTTATGACAGCAAGTGCCGAAGGCGAATATGGTGTCGCGAGCGCATATATCGGCTCACCGGTTGCGTAATGTGCCATACCGTGGATAGTATTGCAACTGACCCGCAGGGGCAATACAATCGCGGCATGTACGATTTCCAGGCAGCAAGGAAGCGGTCAGAGCTTCTGATGAACATAAGGCAGTATTTCATATCGCACGGCTATCTTGAGGTCTCTACTCCGGCACTGTCGCCCTATCTCATCCCGGAGCCGACCATAAAGGTATTCGGCACTGAGTTCAGGAACGAATTCACCGGCAATCTTGACCTCTACCTCATCCCATCCCCGGAGATATTCATGAAGAAACTCCTGGCTGCAGGCTCAGGCTCCATATTCCAGATATCGCAGTGCTTCCGCAATTCCGAGCAGCTTGGCGATGTGCACAACCCGGAGTTCACGATGCTCGAATACTATACCGTGGATGCCGATGACAGGGACTCGATCGCCATCACGGAGGACATGATAGCAGCAACAGCGCTGAAGGGGATAAGGGCTGGATGGATGGACAGCAGGCCGCTGGTGATCACGATGCACGAGGCGATGCTGCGGTATGCCGGCGTCGACATGGACAAGGCAGAGGACATATCGTATCTGCGGTCAGAGGCCAGGAGGCTGTCGCTGGAGCCTGGAGAGGATGAAAGCTGGGATGATACGTTCAACAGGATCTTCCTCACATATACCGAGCCTTCCCTCCCGAAGGACAGGAGGGTATACCTCACTGATTATCCAGACAGGATAAGGTGCCTTGCGAAGAAAGCCGACGGACGGCCCTGCAGGAAGCGATGGGAGATGTACATCGGCGGAATCGAGATCGCGAACTGCTATGATGAGGAGACGGACAGGGAGGAGACCAGGAGCTATTTCGAGGAAGAGGAGCGGAGGCTGTGCGATGAAAGGAAGGGAACGGGGGACGTGATCCCCCCAGCCGATCCGTCATTCCCGCAGCTTGCTATCCCGCAGTCATCGGGGGCAGCGATGGGACTGGACAGGCTGCTGGCAGCGCATCTCGGACTTAATTGCATAGCACCTTTACTTTTATTCCCCCTTTCTGATATGCTTACGTCCGGAAAACCGAAAGAGTCTGAATAAATTGAGGTAGATACTATGATTAAAGCTGGTCAGATCGACAAGGGAACAGCTCTCCTGATCAAGGGACAGCCGTTTGTGTGCATTGAACGCGAATTCGTGAACCCGGGAAAGGGTTCGGCTTTCGTGCGCCTTAAGCTCAAGAGCCCATCGACAGGACAGGTTCTCTCAGAGACGATGAAGAGCCAGGATAACGCAGAGGATATCACAGTCGAGGACAGGGATCTCCAGTACCTCTACAACGATGGCGAGAACTTCTACTTCCAGAATGCCGAGACATTCGACCAGATCGATGTCCCGATGAAGTCCTTCACAGACTATGAGTACTTCATGAAGGAAGGCGAGACATACAGGGCTACATTCTGGGAGGATCAGGTGCTCGATATCGTGATCCCGTCGAAGATCGTCTTCACTGTCGCAGAGGCAGAGGAAGCCGTGAAGGGCGATACGGTACAGGGCGCCACGAAGTATGTCACGACGGAGACAGGCCTCCGCGTAAGGGTTCCTATCTTCATCAAGCAGGGTGAGAAGATCAGGGTCAATACAGAGACCAAGGAGTATCTCGAGAGGGTCAACAGCTAAAGGATCCCCCGGATGATGAGATGAAGGCCATCGGCAATGATACGCTGATGGCCTTTCTCATCGCTCCCCTTCCCTGCTGGCAGCCACTGTCCGCTCTGCCCTCTCCTTCAGATCTGCGGCGGAGACATGAGGGGAGAATACGCACAGGGCCCTGAGAAGCCTGCTTCCTGTATTCCGTATCTGATGCATCTGCCCGGGAAGCGCCGCGATCATGGAATCGGGGCGGGAATCATCCTCAACGCCATCAACGCTTGCCTTCCCCTGTCCGGAGAGGCAGAACATCATCTCGGTCGCATCATGCTTATGGTTATCGGCTTCGGTACATGGAGCCCACTCAGTGATATGCACCGGGGAAACAAGCCTGTCAGCCACGGCATCGGATGCCATAAGAGACCGATGGTCCGTGAGAACGGATATGGCACTTCCATATTGCGGGATCTGCCATATCGGAAATGAATCTTCCCATCCTCAGTTCAGGATACGGCGGGATGGAGCATGATCCAATGAAAAAGACAAGGCTGCCTCCAGCCGAAGCCGCAGGCAGCCAGCAGCACTGCATCGCTGATCAGAAGATGAACGATCCTATCATTGCGAATACCATGGCGAACACAGCAGTGAATGCATTGCCAAGGGTATATGTCTTGAGTCCTCCCTTGATGGTGAATCCTGAGAGATTCGTGGATACCCAGAAGCCGCTGTCGTTGACATGCCCGCAGCTGAGGGATCCGGAGAGGCATGCGATAGCGATCCATACAGGATGGATACCCATCGTTCCGGCAACCGATGACATGATCGTCATGGTCGTGATGGAAGCAACCGTACCGGATCCGAGCGCGATGCGGAAGACCGCAGCGACGAAGAACGCGAAGAGGAGCGCCACGATCGGGGAAGCGGAGATGTTCGAGATCGACTCCGCGATGAAATCCGCCATTCCGGTTGCGCTGATGATGGCACCGAACGAACCGCCGGCTCCGGTTATGAGGAGCACTATGCCGCAGCTCTTCAGAGCCTCTGTGGCCGACTTGTCCATCTCGTCCTTGGTCATTGTCGCAGAGCTTATGGCATAGGCTGCGATGACACCAAGGAGAAGCGCGATGTTCTTGTTGGCGATGAAGTTGATTATCATCGGCACATCGGAGCTCACTGCACCCCAGATCGTTCCGATGAGGATCAGGATCACAGGAAGGATAACGGGGAAGAGGGATGCGATGAATGAAGGAGTCTTCTCATCGGAGTTCTCTGCCTCCTCATATACCTCGACACCAGTCTCATCGGTTGCCTTGTTCCAGAAGCCCTTGTCCATGATGAGGAAGTAGAGCTTCATGGCAAGGAAAGCCGAGATGCCTCCGACAATAAGGCCTACGCCCACCATGATGCCGAGATCGAAATGGAGGATCTCAGCCGCAGCAAGCGGATTCGGTGTCGGCGGGACAAGCGTATGGGCAGCCCCTGCACCGATGATGATCGCACCGACTGTATAGTGGATCGGCTTCTTCGTCTCCCTTGACATGGCTATGGCAAGAGGAACGAGGATGACGAACGTGACATCGTAGAACACCGGTACGGAGAGCAGGAACGCAGTGGCGCCGAGCGCGTACATGGCATACTTCGAGGACGTCACGTGGACCATGGTGCGGGCTATCTTCTTGGCAGCTCCGGAATCAGAGAGGAGCTGGCCGAGGATGACACCGAAGCCTACGGAAAGACCGAGGCTGGTCATCAGGTTGCCGAACCCGGACGCGACGGTGTTGACTGACGTTATCGGATCAAGGCCGCAGGCCACGCCCATGTAGAGGCTTCCGAGCACAAGCGCGATAGCCGTATTGAGCTTCAGGGCCAGTATGCAGACCAGGATTATCGCAATGGCGATGATGAGATGAAGAAAGATGATCATCCAGCAGACCTCCTTATGCCATGATCACTTGAGGCGGCTCTTGAGCTCGGCCTCAGCCTTCGAGAAATCGCACTCGAATGCCTCTTCCCTGAGGCGCTCGAATGTCTTGAGATGGTCGACCTTCTGCTCCTCATCCCACTCCTTGGCGAACTCGCCGTTCCTTATCCTGTCATAGCGGTTCTTCAGGAAATCCCTGATGGCCTTCCTGTCGACAGCATTGAAGCCGATGAGCTGGCCGTACTGGCTTGTATGGGAATGGAATGGAAGCTGCTTGAAGAATCCGACCTCAGCGGCCTTCTCCATCATGACGGCTGGCTCCTTCGAGAGATACATCTCCATGAGGACCGCCTCCTCCGGATGCCCCATCTCGACCTCAAGCTTGAATGCCTCGACGAATACGTTGTAGATGATCGGCCATGTACCCTGCTCTGCCATGAGGTCAAGGCATGTCTCATCGAGGAAGCTGACTTCGATGGCACCCTTCCTTGTCGCCCCTATCGCCTTGCAGAGGGCCTTGCCATACTCAAGGGCCTTTCCTGAGTAATCCTGATGGACGCCCACGAAAGCCGGAGCGCCTTCGCCCTTCTCGTAAAGCTCCCTGACGCCTTCGCCAATCATCCTCGGAGCTGCCATGACGACATCGAGGTCCGCAGCCGGCTTGATCCTGTTGAACGTGATGTTGTATGCGGATGCGAAGTTGACGACCGTACCGGGCTTGAGGTTCGGAGCGATGTCCTTCTCGTAGATCTCCGGAGCGACCTCATCGGGAAGCAGCATGAAGATGATATCAGCCTTGGCGCTGGCCTCTGCGATGGAATAGACCATGAAGCCGTCCTCATTGGCCTTATCGTATGACTCATCGTGCCTTGAGCCTACGATTATCTCCTTGAGGCCGGAATCCCTCATGTTCAGGGCCTGGGCCCTTCCCTGATTGCCATACCCGAGAATAGCGACGACCTTGTCCTGCACAAGCGAGAGATCCGCATCGTCGTCGTAATAGATTTTCGTAGCCATGATTTCCTCCTTTTTCATCAGATATGAGATATCAGATATCTGATGACTTAATCATAAATCGGGTTTCCGACCTGTCAAGGAAAATCTTTGGCTGCCTTTTGCGGCTTCAGATGATGAGCTATTGCCTCTGCTATGAAAGGGAGAGCCTGTACCAGCTCTCAAGCGATGAATCGACTGCAGCAATGACAGCGCTCCTGTCATTGCCGACGATTGCCCTGTATATCGCCTCATGATCGGATATCACGAAATCCTGATGCTGCGTATTCGATTTCCTCAGGGACTCCCTGAAGAGCTCCATTATGGCCTTCCCTATTATGACGAGATAGGGATTATGCGTGCTCTGGTAGATCAGATGATGGAATGCGATATCATCATCGAGGGTGCTCTTCCCTTCAGCCGCATGGGATACAGTGGCATCTATGTTCTCCCTGATCGCCCTTATATCCTCACCGGTTGCCTTCTCGAGAGCCAGCAGCGATGCCGCTCTCTCAATGGCTCCTCGGAACTCCAGCAGATCATCGCGGCTCTTGCTGCTCTGGAGGACGAGCTGGAAGACGAACGGGTTTATTATCTCGGGATCGACTGCGGTACGCACCTTATAGCCATTGCCCTTGCAGACCTCGATGTAGCCCTGGGCCTCAAGCATCTTCATGGCTTCGCGCACGCTGGACTTGCCGACACCGAAGCGGGAGGCAAGCTCGCTCTCGGATGGAAGGAAATCACCGGGAGCCACCTCCCCGCCTATGATTCCGTTCCGGACCGAATCCATGACTATCTTGGACAAGGAAGACTTGCCTACCGGCTTTATCCAGTCCTTTCTATCTCCGTTTTCCACTCTGTCCTCGCGATTACCCGTGAATGCTATCAGAAATAGCGGAAAACAGCCATAAGGAAAGCCGGATTCCCGGCTTTCCATGGCAGATCATACCAGCGCGATGACCTCTACCTCGACCTGCACGTTCTTGGGCAGCGTCTTCACGGCCACTGCGGAACGCGCAGGAAGGACGGCAGAATCCCTGAATGCGTCAGCATAGACTTCATTGACGGATCCGAAATCAGCCATATCAGCGAGGAATACGGTAGCCTTCACGACCTTGGTCATATCAGTGCCTGCTGCGGCAAGCACGGCCTTCACATTGGCGAACACCTGCTTTGCCTGATCGGCAGCGCTTCCCTCTACAACTGCTCCGGTTGCCGGATCGATGGGGATCTGGCCCGATGCGAAAACCATTCCATTTGCCTTTACAGCCTGGCTGTACGGCCCGATTGCGGCAGGTGCCGCCTTTGTCTCGATCTTCTCGATCATATATCCTCCATTCATCTTCATTATGAGAGGGAGTATCCCCTCCGCTGAAGATGCTGACATATATCCATCAAGCTCGGCTGCCGTGCGGTAGCCGAATCCATAGGTCACGCCAAGGAAGCCGACGCCCGCGCTCTCCGCGCCGATGCGGTCATTCTCGGTGTCCCCTATCATCAGGACCTCGCTGCGCTCGACACCGAGATCCCTGATTGCAAGCTCTATTATATCACCTTTGGTCATATTGCCGGAAAGATCGGATCCATGGACTGTCGAGAAGAGATCAAGCACACCCAGCCCCTCGAGGCAGCCGCGCAGCAGCGGATCAGCCTTGAATGAGGCAACACCTGCGCGTATCCCAAGCCTTCCCAGCTCCTCCACAAGCTCCTTCATGCCAGGATAGAGGTGCATCATATGCATCCCACGCGCCGCATACTCCTCCCTGTAGATATCAACGGCATCGTCCAGGAGCGATTCGTCGAATCCGAATGCTATGACGAAGCATCTGCGGAGCGGCGGTCCCACGAAGCGCCTGAGCTCCTCATCGCTGTATTCCCTCTCCACACCAAGCCGGCGTGCTGTGTAGAGCGCTGTATGGAAGATACCCTCGGATGAATCCGCAAGGGTTCCGTCGAAATCGAAAAGGACTGCCTTAACCATTGATGCACTCCAGTACCGCCTCATGAGCGGAGGCCGAGGATGCAGCAAGCTCGATCCAGTCCTCGCCATGGCCGTCGAGGAATGTCATCTTCCCTCCCGCCTCGCTGAGGATGACCAGCCCTGCCGCGATATCATACAGATGCAGGGATATCTCGTAGTAAGCCGCGCATCTTCCGGCTGCCACATAGCAGAGCGAAAGGGCTGCCGAACCTATGGACCGAGTATCCGTGAACGTACGGTAGAAACGTTCCATGCGGATCATATAGTCCCTGAGATACCTGTGGTGACGGTGGGGAGGCACCAGTATCGCCAATGCACGCCCGAGCGGCGTCGCCTCGTCGGTATGTATCGGGCGGCCATTGAGGAATGCCCCGGAAGAGCGCATGGCGCTGAACACCTCCCCCTGCCGGGGAACGGCCACGACGCCCACTGCAGGCCCATCCTCATCCTCGAATGCGATGGAGACCGTATAGTCGGGGAACGAGGACATGAAATCAACGGTGCCGTCTATGGGATCGATGATCCACCTGCAGCTTCCGCTCCCGCTCTCGCCGCTTTCCTCCCCGTAGATGGCATCATCAGGAAAGGCCCTGGCTATCGAGGATATTATGAGACGCTCGCACTCCCTGTCGGCAGCTGTGACATAATCATTCTCAGCCTTCGCGGCATACTCTGCCCGGAGGCTTTCATGGGAAAGGAGGAATGCGGATGCCTCATCCGCGATCCTCTTCGCAGCTTCGAGTCTTGCTGCAAGCCCGGCTCTGTCCATCACTTCCCCCTTGCGATGAGCTGCTCGCCGATTATCGTGCAGATCTTCCAGTTGGATGCGGAGAATGATGCTGGCGTGATGGTCCTCTCATAGGCATCCGCGATATGGAAATCATCATCGATCGACAGCACGAGCGCATTCCACTCCTTCCTGTGCCTGGAATACATGACGGCACCGGCATTGTTCAGGAGCTCCTCCTTCCTGAGATCATCGTTCACCTTGTCTGCTGCGATGAGCACGGAAATCGAATAATCGTATATAGAGAACATCTTGTCCTTGCCGTCAGCTCTCTGCCGCTCCCAGCTGGAGCGGATGACACGGCCGAGATAATCCAGCATCTCGCCATCCGCCGACGATACGAAGCTCATGAACGCACCGGAAGGATCCATCCTGCGCGATATCTCCCCGAGTATCCCATCAAGCTCCGGAATCACAGGCTCATCCTCGTCCTCTTCGATCATCTCAGGGAACGGCTCTGATGAATTCGACATCACGAAGACCTTCTCCCCGCCAGCGAGCTCGACAGGGCGCACTATGCCCTTCTCTATCAGCGATTCAGCAGTTTCCCTTTCCTCTTCGTCCTGCTCCACTCCCGCTGCCTCTGCTGCTGCCTCCGGCTCTGGAGACGGAATAGGCTCAGAGGATTCCGCATGGACAGGAAGATTCCCTTCAGCCGGAAGCTTCTCCCCAGCGGCTGCCCCACCCATGATGGAGGCTTCATCATCTCCTTCATCAGGCACTGACGGTGAAGGCTCCTCCCCATCCTCATCCAGCATGCTGAAGAGATCTCCTGTGGTATCGGCAGGAGGAACCGCATCAGGCTCCGTCTCCCCTGCGGGAATCCCTGCGCTCTCCGGAAGCCTGACAGCTCCTGAATCTTCCTCCGGAGCTTCAGCTTCCCTGGAATCGGGAACTTCTGCGATTGCCTCCGCCTTGGAGTCTGCATCAAGAGGCTCTTCAGGAGAAGCTTCATCCACAGCCTCGGCTTCAGCTTCCGGAAGATGTGAAGCATCGTACGAAGCGGTGCATATCCCGGCTGTATCATCTTCTGCGGGATGATCATCCTGGACATCAGAGGAAGATGCAGCTTCAGCGGATGCTTCCGGCGCTATGGCAGAAGCCTGTATATCCTCATCACCTGGCTCGGTGCTCTCTCCGGCCTCGCCTTCCTCAGAAGCGGCAACCAGCGCAGCTTCTTCCGCCTCTGCGCAGCTCTCTTCAGGGAGCCTGCCATCAGGCAATGGATACGCACAAGGCGCAGCATCCGGCTCTTCATTCTTATGATCCGCCTCACTCTCCGGAGAGGAATCATCAAGGGCGCCTCCTGCTTCTTCCTGCACCATCAGCGAAATCGCTGCCGGCCCGTCATCTTCCGCAGGAACAGCAGCTGCCGACTGTCCTGATCCATCAGTAACGATATCCTCATCATCTGCAGGAACCCCAGGATCCTGTGCATCCAGCGCGATTCGGTCTGCCGTATCATCATCCGCCTCTGAGCCATGTACCGGCTCATCATGGGCAGGGAAGGCCGCATCGCTCCTGTCATCAGAGGCATCATCAGTCTCATCCTCCTCGGAGGCTGCATAGACAGAAGGAACATGGATATGCTCGCGGGATGAGACGGCGAAAGCCTCTGCCTCCTTCTCCTCGTCCTCGAACTCCTCCTCTTCCTCCTCCACGAAATCCTCTTCCTGGAGCTTGTCGCCTTCCTCGTCATCCTTATCGGAGAAAAGCTCATCAAGGAATGTCAGCTGATCCGGATCATCGCTGTCATCCTCGTACTCATCCTCCTTCTCGGCTTCCTCGTAAAGCTCCTCATCCTCGCTCCTCGGCTCATCGTAGCCGGGATCATCATCCGGAGCATAGTCCTCATCGATGTAGTCATCATCATCGAGCTCCCGCTCATACTCGTCCATCTCGGACTCGATCTCCGCATCCTTCTCGATGATCTCCGGCGTCAGGGCATATTTATCACAGAGCTTCTCTATCTCGGCGCTTCTCCCGTAATCGGGATACTCAGGTGGGATATCCTCCTCAAGCGCCTTCTCCTTCTCCTCTATCTCCCGTTCCTTCTCATCATCATCGAGAGGATCATACTCATATTCATCGGTAGTGCCGTCTGGGATATCATCATCATTGATCTCGGCGGGAGTCTCATCCTCCGGATCGATGATCTCATCGAACTCCGACTTGACGGGCATCTCGAGCTGCCCGAAGATCGTCCGTAGGAAATCCCTGCGGCTGCCGGCATCCTCAGCGGACTTTATCAGCGCATAAAGGGAGGATGAGTATATCCCGTCACCGGCTTCCTCAAGCTCCGAGAACGTATCAGGATCAAGGATGAGCCCCTTATGCCCTGTCCTAGGCTTCCTGGCCCGCTCCTCATCCCTTCTCCGCAGGCGTGCCTGGAAGAGAGCCGGGGTGATGAATGCATTGACCTCCGTAAGGGATGAAAGGACAGATACATCGATCTTGTTGCCGTCGAATGAATAGACCTCATCCTCATCGGTTTCCCTGAAGAGCATGAGGCAGGCTGCATCCGCTGCGGCTGTATAGCGGAGCGTAAGCCCTGCAAGCTCCTGAAGCATGCGGAGCGTATATGTCGGGATATGGCTTGCGGCAAAAGAGAAGTACATATCACCGAAATGGAGGAAGGGATAGACAGTGGCGGGGAAAAGCCCCCGGAGGAGCATCTGGTCCAGATCGATCGTGCCTGGATATGCGGACATGGCCTCATAGGAAGCGCTGGGCAGGTCAGATGCGAAATCAGGGCGGTAGAGATCATAGCCATCACGCTCTCCTGCCATCCGCTCGACACGTTCCCTCCATCCGTTCTCCTTGACTATCTCATCGCGCATGGCATCGTCGGAGATGCTTCTGGATGGATCCATTGCCCGCTTCTCGGCCATCTTCGTCTCCATCTCAGCCTTGTAGATCGCGATATCATCAGTCAGCTTGTCTATACCGTTCACGCCGCGCCGGGCAATGCTGTATATGCCATGGACAAGGGCCTCTGCAGGGACACCGAAGCGCTTCTCCGAAACCCCTTCGGATGCTTCCAGCACACCATACAGGAGGTATGACAGCTTCCTTATGCGCTCATCATCCTCAACCGGGGGGAATACCTCATCGAAGAGCGTATCGCGGTAGAGCTCTGCATCCTCCTCGGCTATGAAGCATGACCTCACGACTGATACCGTATAGCATTCTATGAAGCGCAGGAGGCGCTTGGAGACATCATCCACAAGGCCAAGTATCCTATGCCAGTCCTTCTCCCTGATATTCCTGTTCGAGGAGATACCGTTCTCGACCTTGAAATAGGTGCTCTGGATTATCGACTGCAGGAGTACAGGCAGCAGCCTTCCGGAGGCAGATGCAAGAGGATCGCGGGAACGGGTACGGACTATCCGCCGCTCTTCCCAGGCTGCGAGCTTCAGCACCTCCAGCGGATGGTAGAGCCCCAGAAGCTCTCCAAGGTTACGGAAATCAAGCCTGAGATAATTCAGCGCTTCATGGATGTTCTTGTCCGCCTTCTCCTTCGACATGGACGAAAGAGAGGAAAATCCTGCAAAAAGAGGCTCCACAGCTATCTCCTCATCATAGGAGTATATAAGAAAAACAGGGATTCTGCACAGAGTTGGGATATAATCGGGGGAAGGAGGAGAAGACAATGCTCAGAATAGGGATAATCGGATGCGGCCACATCGCGGAGATACTCGCCGAGACGATGAATGCGATGCCGGAGACCGTAAGGATAGAGGCAGCAGCAAGCCGCAGCATCAGCAAGGCGGAGGAGTTCGCCGCCCGCTTCGGGATAGGCAAGGCATACGGTTCGTATGAATTGCTTTTTGAGGACAATGACGTGGATCTTGTCTACATAGCCACTCCCCATGCCTTCCATAAAAGCGAGATGCTGGAAGCCCTCAGCCATGGCAAGCACATCCTATGCGAGAAGGCTTTCTGCATAAACGCAGCGGAAGCCGAGGAGGTGTTCGCCCTCGCTGCCGAGAAGCATCTCTATGTCGCAGAGGCAATCTGGACACGCTATATGCCGGCACGTAAGAGAATCGATGAGATCATAGCCTCTGGCCGCATCGGGAAGATAACGACAATGACTGCCAATCTCGGCTACGATATCCTCTGGAAGGAAAGGATACAGGATCCTGAGCTAGGAGGGGGCGCCCTTCTCGATGTCGGAGTATACCCTCTGAACTTCGTCCTGATGGCAGCTGGCAATGATCCGCTCTCCTCACTCTCCGGCCTTGCCGTCAAGAGCGAGAGGAATGTGGATATAAGGAATATCATCAGCATGACATTCGCCTCCGGAGCCTCTGCCACAATCTTCTCCGACACGCAGTGCACATCCGACAGGCGCGGAATGATCTACGGCACAGAAGGCACCATCGAGGTGATCAACGTCAACAATCCGGAGAGGATCAACATCTATTCCGGTGACAAGTATCCTGTCCTTCTCGAAACCATTCCCATAATGCACAAGGTCAATGGCTATGAATACGAGATCGAGGCTGCAGCTGAAGCAATAGAGCAAGGCCGTCTCGAACCTGAGGCCATGCCATGGAGGGAAACACTCAGAGTGCTCCGTATCTGTGACTCGATGCGCTCTGCCTGGGGCATAAAGCTCGCCTCCGAGCTGCCTGAATGACAACAATGGAACGGGACCATCGCCTGGATGCAGTGAACCCTTCAAGTTGGACCAAAAACCAATTTGGAGGGTTTTGTCATGAAGGTAAGGGAAGAAGACCTTAGAAGAGAGCTTGAGATTGCGCTGTCAAGGAAAGATAGCCAGCCCAGCTGTGCCGTGCGGCTAGGAATGCGATTGAGCAAATTCAAGCAGTTACTGCGACGGGCAAGGATGCATGGAGTAAGCGCAGTCCTTCACAGCAATATGCCGAAAGCATACGCAGATTCATTCAAGCTGGATGTGGTAAACTCCGTCCTGAACGAATCACTCACGCTTAGCACAGCCGGCGCACGATACAATCTGAACGAAAGCACTGTCAAGACATGGGTGAGGAAATACCAGGAAGGAGGCGAAGCCCTTCTTCTTGAGGATGGCAGAGGAAGACGGGGAATGGGACGGAAGAGGAAACCTAGGCTTGAGGATTATGAGTCTGGATCAATTGAGTATCTGAAGCTCGAGAATGAGCTATTGAAGAGGGAGAATCTGCTGTTAAAAAAAGCTTTGCCCTTAGTTCGGGAAAAGATAAGGAGTCGCTCACGCGCAGAGAGCGGTACCAGCTCATCAGAGAACTAAGCGGCGAATTCCACCTATATGAGCTGACAGGATTCTTCAATGTGCCAAAGAGCTCTTATCTGAGCTGGAAGGCGCATCACAGGGAAGACGTGGATGCTGGAATAAAGAAGCGTATAGAGGAGATATTCGAATATCACAGAAGAAGATACGGATACAGGAGGATAACAGCTGAGCTCCATCAGGAGGGTCTCATAGTGAACCACAAGAAGGTAAAGCGCCTGATGAGGGAGCTTAGGCTGTATCCTGCCGCATATAAGCGTTCGCGTTATTCATCCTACAAGGGCGAAGTCGGGAAGACAGCGCCGAACATCCTGAAACGGGCCTTCGATGTTAAGGTGCCAGACACTGTATGGGCAACAGACGTCACGGAGTTCCAGACAGATGAAGGCAAGCTTTATCTTTCCCCGATAAAGGATCTCTGTACCGGCGAGATAATAAGCTATTCCATCTCACCATCACCAAACATGGAGATGGTCATGGGAATGCTCAATGCTGCACTCCTCGCGCATCCTGATCATGACGGGCTGATGATGCATTCAGACCAAGGCTTCCAGTACCAGCATCGCGCTTTCGTGAACTGCCTCAGGGAGAACGGGATCGTCCAGAGCATGTCCAGAAAGGGCAACTGCCTGGATAACGGGAAGATGGAGACGTTCTTCTCCACCCTTAAAAGAGAGATGTACTATGGGCATGAGAAGGAATTCAGAACTAGGGAGCAGCTAAAAGCTGCGATAGAAGAATACATCGACTACTACAACAGGGAGAGGATGCAGATGAAACTAGGCTACCTTTCTCCGTTGATTTTCAGAGAGAAGATAGCCTAGCATTATTTCAAGTCCAACTTTGAGGGATCACCTCATCTATATGCCGATATACAGCATCATGTTCTTCTCAAATGAGGAATAGAACAGCCCAGCCTTGGAGACATGGGCTGCATACGATTGCAGCTCAGCTTCTGCGGTATCTCTCGCTGAGTTCATCCGGGGTCAGGATATGATTGTCCATCGCCATATCTATTGCCTTGATCGCAGCTTCCTTGTCCCTTTTCCTCAGAGCTGCGATTATCTCCTCGTGGAGCTCATACGAAACGATCCCGAGGAATGTGGATTCGTTATACATCCTCCCGACATCGTGGAAGCAGAAATCGAGGATCTTATCATAGAGGATGGTTTCAAGGACATTATGGGTGATGGAGCTCATCGCCCTGTGGAACTCGAGGTCCATGGCGACCTGGGCATCGAGGGAGAGGTTGTTCTCCACTGCCTGGCGCAGCATGCTGTTCTTCACGGCAAGCCCGTCGATTTCCTCATCGGTCGCCTTATCGATGATATTCGTCACGATTATATGCTCGATATCACCACGGAACTCCGCGAGATCCGCAAGGCTCCAGGAGCTCTTCTGGAAACGCAGCACCATCGAATCTATCATCGACTCGCTGCCATCATTGGCAAGGTATGTGCCATCCCCTCTCCGGATCTCCACGATCCCGGTTGCGGACAGCACTTTCATAGCCTCCCTGACCGGACCGCGGCTCACTCCGGCAAGACTGCATAGCTCAGCTTCAGAGGGCAGCTTGTCGCCGCTCTTGAACCTGCCTTCCCATATTCCTGTCTGAACGAGTTTTATAACCCGGTCTACTGCGCTTTCGATCATCAGAGCTCCAGTTATCAGCCCAATGCCTCCATGAAAGCCGCATCCATCTTATCATGTGCGACTTTCGCTGACAGCATAGGAGATGTCCCATCATAGCATCTCATCTCATAGGAAAGACAGGGTCTTTCACTATATTCGGTATTTTTCCTCAGATATCCACATCTGAAGAGCTCCTTGAGGAAGATAGCGACATCGCTGACATCATAGCAGCCATCAGGTATCCCGATAGCCGGATGCGTATGCCCATAGAAGATGCTCCGTTCATTGGACACGACGGCATTCCCTATATGTATGTGGTTGATGCCGGCTATAAGGGAGTTATGGAGCACATCGATGGGATCCTCCTCCATCAGGGGGCAATGGGCGGTATCGACCATCAGGTAGACATTGTCCAGGCCTTCATCACGGAGGCCCCTGATGAACATGGCCGATTCAAGGCTAGGTCCCATCAGGAGCTTCTTGAATCTGTGCCTCTCTGCCGTCTCGATCGCGATTCCGATTCCATGCTCCCTGCACTTGCTGCTGATCGCCCTGAGATACTCGGCGAAGCGGGCATACTCCTTCTCCCTTTCCCCGGGCATATAGTCAGGACCGCTTGTTATCGCGATGATATGGCTCCCGGCTTCCGCGGCGTGCTCGATATGGAGACAGGCATAGTCTATGGCGGACCTGAGCTCCTCATCGGAGAAGGAGCATGGGTTGTACCTGCCAGGTACCTGGAAATCAATCGGGAAGTTGTAGTTTATGCCCTTTCCTTCCTCACGGGCGATCCTTATCTCCTCTGCCCGGACCTTGTCATCATCGGGAAGGAATGTCTCGAGCATCTCGTATCCGGGGAAGACTGCAGCCTTGGTGAAAGCCGCAAGATGCTGCAGCGGCCCCTGGGTGCATTCAGGGAATAGCACCGTAGGGCTGATCCCGAATCTTATGTATCTCTCAAGCATAGATCCCCCTGTTGACCACGTTCCTGGGAACGGTATCCCGCATGAGGAGCGAATCGATTCCCTCCAGAAGCTCTCCGAGCATATTGAGCCTTATCTCTGCCATGTTCGTGCAGATATGGGGCGTGAGAACCACGTTCTCGAACTCAGTCATGCGCTTGTTGAGATCAGGCTCATGCTCATGTACATCAAGGGCAGCACCCCTGATGACATCATTCTCGAGTGCCCAGATCAGGGCCTCCTCCTCTACGATCGGGCCGCGCGATGCATTCACGAGGTATGCGGTCCTCTTCATGAGGGAGAAGCGCTCCCTGTTCATGAAGTGATGGTTCTCCTTCGAATACGGGAGATGCAGCGAGACGACATCCGCCGTGCGGAGAAGCTCCTCAGGAGTGCTGCAGTAGACTGCTCCGATAGCCTTCTCAGCCTCCTCGCTGCGGAAAGGATCATAGTATATGATACGCATATCGAAGGCGGAAGCGAGATGAGCAAGCCTCCTTCCGATCCGCCCGAAGCCGATGATCCCGAGCGTCTTGCCCTGAAGGCACATATCCCTCTCAAGGAGGAGATCGCCCTTGCAGTGGAGGCTCTTGCGGAGATTCCTGTCATACCTCACAACGCTCCTCGAGATGCTGAGTATGAGGGCCATGGTCATCTCAGCCGTCGGCGCAACCACTGCTGACGGGGTATTCAGCACGGGGATCCCCCTCTCAGTAGCTGCCGCTACATCGATGTTGTCAAAGCCGGAGCCAAGATTGCCGATGGCCTTCAGAGCCTTGCCGGCCTCGATGATCTCCCTGTCGCACCTTGTATCGGCGATGAAGATGAATGCATCGCACGAAGGGATGAGATCCAGGATCTCCTGCCGTGAGAATGAAGCCAGCGGCTCCGCGGGAGCAGCTATCCCGAACCTCCCTGCGATGCCGCCATAGCGGTCAAGCGGGAAGTTGTGTGACATCCCTATCCTCATGCCTTTGCCTCCTTGCGCTTCGCGAGCAGGTTCCTGACAATCGGAAGGAAGAACGAGAAGACCGAGATCAGGATGAACGCAGCCGCTACAGGCCTTGTGAAGAAGATGGACCATGAGCCATGGCTCATCACGAGGCTCCTGCGGAGATTGCCTTCAGCCATAGGTCCGAGGATCAGGGCAAGGACTATCGGGGAAAGCGGGAAACCGCCCTTGACGAGGAAGTACCCGACGATCCCTGCTACGAACATCACCACGATATCAAGGTAGTTGCCATTGACGGCATAGGCGCCGATGACGCACATCATGACGATTATCGGGTTGAGTATCGGCTTCGGGATCGAGACGATCTTCGTGAATGCCCTTATCCCTGAAAGCCCTGCGATGAGCATCACGACATTGGCCAGCATGAATCCCACGAAGAGGCTGTTGACGATGAATGACTGCTCGACGAAGAGCATCGGGCCCGGTGTGAGATTATGGATCATAAGCGCTCCGAGCATGACGGCAGTATTGGCATCGCCGGGGATTCCGAGAGTGAGAAGAGGAATGAGCGCGCCGCCGGTGGTTCCGTTGTTGCTGGACTCAGGAGCCGCGACTTCCTCAGGGATACCTGTACCGAACTTCTCCGGATGCTTCGAGAGCTTCTTCTCGAGATCGTATGACACGAATGCCGAGATATCGCCGCCGGCGCCGGGGATGATTCCGATGAATGTGCCTACAAGGCTTTCACGGATCACGGTCGGGAGTATGGTCAGGAGATCCTGCTTCGTGGGAAGGACCCTCTTGATCTTCTCCGTGATCCTGTTGCGCACCATGAGCTCCTCGATCGAGAGGAAGCACTGGCTCATGGCGAAGAGTCCGACCAGGACGGGGATGAACGAAAGGCCGTTCATCAGGAATACCGAACCGAATGCGAAGCGCGTGTAGCCTGAGATGTTGTCCATACCGATGAGCGACAGCAGGAGTCCGATCATACCTGCCATGAGTCCCTTGACCATGTTCTTGCCGCTTATGGATGAGATTATGGAGATACCGAAAAGAGCGAGGGCGAACTGCTCCGGAGCGCTGAACTTCAGGGCTATCTGGGCAAGCCTAGGTGCGATGAGTATAAGGCACACGCCGCTTATGATGCCGCCGCAGAAGCTCGCTACCGTAGATATCCCGAGGGCTCTTGCCGATTCGCCGCGCTTGGTGAACTGGTAGCCTCCGATGAGAGTTGCCGCAGCGGAAGGTGTTCCCGGGGTGTTGATCAGTATTGCGGTGATCGAGCCGCCGTATATGGCTCCGCAGAACTCGCCGATGAGCATCATCAGCCCCTCTGTAGGAGGCATGCGGAATGTGAGCGGCATGAGAAGGGCAATGCCCATCGTCGATGTAAGACCCGGCATCGCGCCGATGGCGATACCTGCCAGCACGCCGCCGATTATGGAAACCAGCACGGATGGCGAGAAGACATTGAGAAGAACATCAATCATCCATGACCTCCTTAGATGATGCTTCCCATTGGAAGACGTACGCCGAGCACCACTCCGAAGATCAGATAGATGAAGACCGTAGTGCCGATCGATGTGAGGATTATCGGAAGCGGCTTCCTGCAGTCGAAATCAAGCATCATCGCCGCTATTGCGATCGGAGTGATATATACATAGCTGATGAGGTTCATCAGCAGCAGGTATGCGAACAGGATGACGGCACAGATGACCACCTTGCCGAAATTGTTCCGGAACACCGGCTCATCGCTGTCGCGGTTCCTGCCGTTCTCGGACACCAGATTGCCTATGGAGAGGCCTATTATGATAACTGCGAGGATCCTCGGGAAGAATCCAGGTCCCGGAGCTCCGCTGCTCTCCCCCGGGAAGGACATGGTAGCGAAGAGCACATAGCAGCTTATCGCTATCATGACAATCGAAATCCAAATGCTTACTTTTCTCATTTTCTCGTCCTATTCATGGAAAGAGCTGCCGCTTCGGCATCCCTGGGCAGCAGCTCTCCTCCCTTCTTGATGATCCAGCTATCAGTTCTTGAGTCCGAGGGCGACAGCCTGCTCTGCGTAGGAAGCCTCTTCCCTGGCCATCAGATCATAGAGGCCCTGGCCATCCCTGTAATCCTTGGTATAGCCCCTCTGCTCCATGAATGCCGTGACTTCCTCGTCATCGAGCGCAGCCTGGAAGGCCTCTGCAAGCCTGTCGACGATCTCCTGCGGAGTCTCGAGAGGAACACCGAAACCTCTCCAGATCGTGAACACGAGATTATCCAGGCCATACTCTGCAGCAGTCGGGACATCAGGAAGGTTCGGAAGCCTCTCCGGAGCAAGGACCGCAAGGACCTTTGCCCTGCCAGCCTCAACCTGCACCTCGACCTCTGTGTATGTGACAGGTACCGCATCGACATGCCCGCCTGCGAGTGCCGTGACTGCCGTGCCGCCGCCTTCGAACGGAACGTGCGTGATCTCAATGCCGGCCTCCTGCGCGAACGCAGCCGCTACGAAATGCCAGATACCGCCGATACCGCTGTTGCCGAAGGATACCTCACCAGGATGCGCCTTGCAGTACTCGATGAACTCAGGAAGCGTGTCATACGGAGCATCCGCCGCTACCGTGATGGTGCCATACTCTGAATTGACATTGCAGACAGGCTCGAAGCTCTCATAGGAGAAGTTCACATCAGCGACCTGCGGGACAGTGAGGAGCTCTGCGACAAGGGCTGTCACATTGTATCCATCAGGCCTGGATGATGCTCCCTGTGCGAATCCGATCGCACCACCTGCACCTGTTACGTTAGTCACGGTCACGGTCGTATCGAGATTCTCCTGAAGGGCATTCTGCATGGCCCTGACGAGAAGATCGGTTCCACCGCCAGCGGAAACAGGGACGATGATATTGACGGTCTGGGAAGGATACACATCCTCCTTCCCTCCCTGAGCGAACAGGGATGAGACGACAAGAAGCCCAACGATGAGAACAGACAGTCCTTTCTTCATATTCAACCTCCAAACATAAAACATCATACGTTTGACATATTATGTTTGCATGATACCATGAAATCCTCCGTTGTCAACAGGATTCTCTCATCAAGGCAATCGATAGCGGATCCATCCCTCATCTGTCCCAGTGCGGAATCGGGCAGAGCATGCATCGCTGCAGGGGCACTCTATAGAGCCGCTCCAGCGCATCGATTCTGATATATGCTTTCCGCAGCAAGGTTTCCGGCAGCCCCGGACTGAAGATCCCCCTCCTGAGCGATGGAATCTGAAGAGCCTCCAATACTGCAGCGCCTTCCGCATTCCGCAGGAGAGCATCAAAACCTGCAAGCCTGAGAACAGCGTTCTGCGTGTTCCGAAAGGTGTCATGTGCATTCATGCCCTGCCACAGCAGGCGCAGCGGAGGAGCCGATGCCTTGCTGAGGGGATATGGAATCAATGAAGCAGGGAATCCGCCCTTCTCAATGGCGGATGCACCGGCAGTGAAGGAGCGTGGGATGGGATGCATGGACGCATCAGTTCCTGATGCCCATCACCTCACGTCTGTATACCTTCAGTCCCTCCTCGAGGCATTTCGCGGCCTTTATGAGCTCGCTCTCCTTCAGCACATAGGCGATGCGGGCCTGGTTGTGCCCGAGTCCGGGAGTGACATAGAAGCCTTCGGCAGGGGCTATCATCACAGTGCAGCCATCGTAGGAGAAGTCACGGAGCATGAAGATGGCGAACTTCTCGGCATCATCGACAGGAAGGTCAACGACGAAGTAGAAGGCTCCTTTGGGAAGGCTGCATCTGACCCCGGGGATCCTCTGCATATGGTGGATGAGCACATTGCGCCTGTGCTCATACTCCTCCCTCACCTTCTCGACATACTCATCGGGAGCAGTGAGCGCCGCGGCTGCCGCCACCTGCTCCACTGCAGGGGGACAGAGGCGTGCCTGGGCAAGCTTCATCGCGGAATCGATGACTTCGCGGTTGCGGGAGACTATGGCTCCTACGCGGGCGCCGCACATCGAGAAGCGCTTGGAGAATGAATCGATGCAGATCACCCTGTCCTGGTACTCAGGGAAGGAGAGCACCGATGTGAAGCTCTTGCCGTCATAGCAGAATTCCCTGTAGACCTCATCGACGACAAGGAAGATATCATGGCGGCGGCAGAGCTCCAGGAGCGCCCTCAGCTCCTCACGGGTGTATACATGCCCTGTAGGATTGTTCGGGGAGCAGAGGAGGATGCCCATCGTCTTCTTGTTGATGCACTTCTCGAACTCGTCGATCGACGGCAGGACGAAATTGTCCTCGGATGATGATGTGACAGGGCGGAGAGTCACCATCGCTATGTTCGCGAAGGTGGAGACGTTCGTATAGAAAGGCTCAGGGATGATGAACTCATCGAAGGGATCGCAGAGCGTCATCAGCACGAACTGGATGGCCTCCGAACCCCCTGTCGTTATCATTATGTCCTCCTCATTCACAGAGAGGCCATACTTGCTGTAGTAATGGACAAGGCCGCGCCTGAGAGGCACCTCGCCTTCGGATATCCCGTACTCGATTATGTCCTTGTCGTAGCTATGGATCGCATCGATGGCCTCCTTCGGCGTCTTTATGTCGGGCTGCCCGATATTCAGGTGTATGACATGGATGCCTTTCTCGCCTGCAAGGCGCGAATAAGGGACAAGACGGCGTATCGGAGAGCACTGGAAGCCAGTTATCCTGTTTGACATCTGCATATGCGCCTCCTCAGTCCTGGTTCGTCTCTTCCTGGATCAGGGGAGCGCTCGGGTTGGCCTGGGACATATCGATGAGCTTCTGGATGAAGCGCCTGTTATCCAGGAGCGGGGAGATCGAGCGACCATGGTGCAGGCGGGATATGACGCGTGCGAAGAGCTCCGTGACATCAGCCTGCACGAACCATTCCTTCTCCAGCAGTCCCTTCCCCTGATACACGGCATTGGTGCCGATTATGCGCCAGAAGACGCCTTCCCTGTAAGCGGCATCGAAGTTCTCGATGGCATTGCCATTGAAGAACGGCAGGGAGACTATGCAGATGATCCTCTTGGCGCCTCTGTTCATCAGCTCGCGCATCGCGATGATCATCGTGCCGCCTGTGGCGATCATGTCATCAGCCATGAGGACGGTCTTGCCCTTCACATCGCCCAGGAGGTTGATGCTCTTGATGTTGGAGTTCTTCGCATCCTTTGAGACGATTGAGTAATCACGCTCCTTGTAGAGCATGGCAAGAGGCCTGTGCAGGCCCTGGGCATAGAACTTGTTGCGTGAGACCGCACCGGTATCCGGCGATACGACAACGATATCGGGATCGGAGAAGTCTATGAGCTTGCGGAGCGCGATGAGCGTCTGGTACGAGCCATGGAGATTCTCCAGATGGCATGTGGTGAACGCATTCTCTATCTCACGTGAATGGATATCGAGGGTGATGATGCGCTCGACGCCGAGCTCCTCGCAGAAGCGCGCGAAGAGAGAGGCCGTCAGAGCCTCCCTTCCCGCCTTCTTGTGCTGCCTGGCATAGGGGTATGTAGGAAGGACAAGCGTCACGGAAAGCGCGCCGGCGAGCTTCACCGCGTTGATCGTCGTGAAGAGGAACATGAGATGATCGTTTATGCTCATCGGCTGCGGATCATCAAGGCCAGCGACCTTTATCGGAGCGGAGTTGGACACATCATGGATGATATACACGTTCAGGCCGCGGACAGGATCTATGATCTCTGCCTTCTCCTCTCCGTTCGCGAATCTCGTATACTTGACGTTTATCGTGAAATCCGGGCAGTGGAATGAAGTAGGAAGCTTCCCTGTAGGGATCTTCCTGCTATCGAGATCGTCCATAAGCGTAACGACCTTCAGAAGCTCCTCATCCGTCATGCCGTGCCGTTTCGTAAGGGCCTCCGAAAGCTTCTCGTACCTGTCGATGTAGAGACGCCTGAGGTGCTTTACGACCTTGCCTGTGAAATATTCGGAGCCCGGTCCGGCAATGACGCCGAGCTTATGTGGTTTGACGATACTCATATCGTCACTCTATTACAATAATGTTGCCTTTTCAAGGCTGTATCATCATTTGCAGGCTGCCCGCAGCCGGATGCGGAAGGCCTCAGCGCACGGCCTCAGCTATCCCGGGAACAAGGCGGGCATATACACCGGAGAGCCTCTCCGCCTCCTTCCCTGTCCTTCCGGACAGCTCGGAAAGCCATGCGCGGTCCCTGTCCAGCCCGAGGTTGCCCGCAGTGCCCAGGGAGGTCCTCTTCCTAAGCGATGCCACAGGATCCTCGCTTTCCACCTTGTCGAGATTCAGCCCGACATTCCTGTAGCTGTCGCGGAAATTGCCGCCTGCGACGACACGCTCCATGACCCGGTCCGTGGCATAGAGCTCAGGTGTGCATGCAGAGGCGAGGGCATCCGGATGGACGCTGAGCTTCCGGACCATCTCGTCCATTATCATGAGAAGCTCCTCCGTGGCCCTGAAGCCCTCGATGAGAGGCTCCTTGGTATCCTGGAAATCCCTGTTGTATCCTGACGGAAGCGCCTTTATGATCGATTTCACCCTCATCGAGCATGATCCGATCAGCGCAGTGCGGGAACGCGCAAGCTCAAGGCCATCGGGATTCTTCTTCTGCGGCATGATCGATGAGCCGGTGCAGAGCTCGCGGGGAAGCGAGAAATAGCCGAACTCAGGAAGCGTGAAGAGCATCAGGTCCTGGGCAAGCTTGGAGGCCGTCAGGGCAAGATACTCGGCATGGTCGAGGAAGAATGCCTCGAACTTCCCGCGTGAGTTATTCGCGTAGAGGACATTGTTCTGTACCCGGGAGAATCCCATCAGGAGAGCCGTATACTCCCTGTCCAGCGGAAGCGTGACCCCGTAGGAAGCAGCAGAGCCGAGCGGGCTCTGGTCAAGGACCCCGTAAAGATCGAGGAGCATGCCCGCCTCCTCAAGGATCTCCTCCGCAAACGACAGCGCCCATAGAGCGACGGAGGAAGGCATCGCTATCTGCATATGCGTGCGTCCCGGCATCGGGACATCCTGATTCCTCTCGGCGAGGTCTATCAGGGAAGAGGCGAAAGAGAGGGCGGCGGAAGAGAGCTTCAGCAGAGCCTCGCGCATGTAGATACGCAGCGCGGTCTGCACCTGGTCATTGCGGCTCCTGCCTGTATGTATCTTCTTGCCCGCATCACCGAAGCGCTTCGTCAGATAGCCTTCTATGGCAGTATGGCAGTCCTCGTCAGAGACGGTTATCGGGAATCTGCCCTCCAGGCGGAGGGCGGCTATCTCCCCAAGCCCCTGCAGGAGGGACTCCGTCTCCTCGCCAGTCAGTATCCCTATCCTGTGCAGTCCCTTTGCATGGGCTGCGGAGCCAAGGACATCGGAGAGCACGAGCTCCTCGTCATACACATAGTCGTTGCGTACCGTGAAATGCTCCATCATGGAGTCAAGCGTATAGTTCTTCTGCCAGAGTTTCGCCATAGCGATAATCTAACCCAGAGCGCGATGAATTTCCAGAAGCCGGCAGGAAAAGCGGGAAAGCACGTATAGATATGCATGAAAGCATTGGCAGCAATGGCACTTGCGGTGCTCATCATCTCATCCTGCCCTGCTCCTGGCGGCAGGATATATGATGCATTCGAAGGCAAGGACAAGACCATTCCGTGCCTCCTCTCGTACAAGCTGGAGGACAACAGGATGGTGGAGCTCGCATACGACGAGGATGTGACCCTCATCGATATAGTCATAGACGGCGTGGAATACCGCAATGCACCGAGGGGAACTCTCTTCTCCCTTCCGGTCGGGCGTGTGATAGGGCGCGGCGAGAGCATCAAGGTATACATAACCGCCGAGGATGCGGCAGGCAATTCCTCCCGCGCAGCCATGACGCTGATCGGGAAGAACACCGACATCCCGGATGCTGTGATAAACGAGGTATCGATAAAGGGCACAGGAGCCTCCCCTGACCGGATAGAGCTGCTGTTCCTCGAAGAAGGGAACGCTGCAGGGATGATCGTCTCGGACGGGCTGCCTGAGGATGCCCAGCATAGCCTGATCCTACCCGACATAGCCGTGAAGCCATATGATATGATCCTGATCTACTGGGACAGCGAGGCGGAGAGCAAGGATCCGGTATTCAATGAAGGGAGCTTCTGCTACATCGTGGATGGAGGAAGCAGCACGACGCTTTCAGGAACGAACGGGGCGATCCTGCTATATGCCGAGAGCGGCGGCAGGATCCTCGATGGGATCCTCTATTCGACAGGCTCTGCGGAGGCTGCGGATGGATGGGGGAACAGCAGGACACGCAACGCAGCCCTCCACATGATGGCCTATGGCCACTGGCATGGCGATGCAATCCCTTCCGAGGACGTGACATCATCAAGGGTCATAGCACGGCTCCCTGGCGGACAGGATACGGACTCAGCCGAAGACTTCTTCATAACAGCTGCAAGGCATTCCACATTCGGACTGCCGAATGAGTACATACCTTATGAAGGTGACTGACAGCAGGATGAACGGGTCCTGCTTCCGGATCCCGCCGCGATGAAGATCGCGGCCAGGCCGATGATGGACATAGCCGTGGCGCTTGATGGTGTTCAGCCTGCATGCTCAACGGCTGCATGCGGAATGATATGCAGGGGCTGCGATGCGCCTGCCATTTCCTCTTCATCATGGATGACGGGAATATATGCATGCATCATATCCATATCGTGAGATGGCAGGGTACGGCATGGGAAGACCATATCCTGTTCCGCGATCATATGGAGTCCGATCCTGGGGAAGACAATGAATGCGAGACGCTGGAGAAGCAGCTCGCTGCTTCCCATCCCGATGACCGCAGGGCCTATACGGCAGGAAAAGCGGAATTCATCGGGATGGCATTTGCAAAAGCCCGGGAACACGCCTGAGCATTCCCACCGGCAGGCATGACCGGGAGATGCAGAGGTCCGTCTCCAGTGCTCACTGCATCCCCCATCTGCCAGGAAAAGGCCCTGCAGGATGGAGGATTCCCCCCATTCCCGCTATGCGAAGGTGTAGAGGACCTCGCACTCCCCCGCAGTGCTGTCGCTCTCCCCTTCCTTGCCTTCGAGGATCTCCATGGCAGACTTCTGCTCCCTGCCCTTAGGCAGCCTGAACTCGAGATGCTGGGCGACGATCTCGATCGAACGGCGCGATGATCCATCGGCTCCCTTCCACCTGCATAGCCTCAGGCGTCCCACAGTGCGGCATCGCATCCCCTTGCTGAGCTTCTCCAGGCATTTCTCCCCAAGAGTGCCCCAGCACTGGACAGGTATGAAGACCGTCTCCACGGCCTTGTTCCCTTCCTTATCCATGTAGAAACGGTCACTGGCGACATCGAACTTAACGAGCTTCGCGCTGCCAGCTGGATCCGCAAGCTGTATAAGGCGCGGATCATCGACGATGACTCCTTCAAGGAGAACGCTATTCAGATGCTGAATCATAATACAACCTCCTGGAATATATACGCTTCCATTGGAGGTTCCTGCCAACTTCTGGTAGTATGGATCCGGAGGGAGGATGATATGAAACTCACCGTCATTTCGGTAGGCGGCTCCATAATAGCCCCAGACAGGCCTGATTACGCATTCCTCAGCGCATTCAGGAAGATGATCACGGAGTATCTTGATGCAGACAGCGGCAGGAAGCTCGTATTCGTCGCAGGAGGCGGTGCCCCGGCACGTGTATACCAGGATGCCCTCCGCCAAGTCCGGGATGATGCAGCACCGGAGCTTCAGGACTGGCTGGGCATAAAGGCAACGCATCTCAACGGGATGCTGCTCAGGGCCGTCTTCGATGGATATGCCACCGATGACCTCGTGACCGATCCGGAATCGGAGGATGTCTCATTCACAGGCCGCATACTCACAGCCGGAGGATGGAAGCCGGGATTCTCCACAGACACCGATGCCGTATACCTCGCCCGCCGCTTCGGCGGAAAGACGATCATCAACCTCTCGAACATCAGGAAGGTCTATACAGCGGATCCGAAGAAGGATCCTGATGCGAAGCCGCTGGACAGCATATCCTGGCGTAGCTTCAGGGCCATGGTGGGATCGGAATGGAACCCCGGCCTGAACGCTCCGTTCGATCCGATCGCCTCTGCGATCGCTGAGAAGGAAGGGATGAAGGTCATCTGCGCAGACGGCCGCGATATCGCGAATACGCTGGCGATCCTCGAAGGAAGGGAATTCACGGGCACCGTCATCGGTGCTTGAGCGACAGGAAGAACGGATCCGCATCCGCGAACGAGGCAGGGAACGGCACGTCGCGGGTGAAATCCGGAATCCACAGAACATCGTCATCCGATGGATCCTGCATGAAGCCGTCATCTATCCCGAGCTCCTCCATCATGTCGACAAGGCTATCGTACTCAGCCTCAGTGAGCGGAGGGAATCCGGGGTCACCGAGAGGCGGTACGAACTGCGTCATGAGCGAGAGGTAGAAGCTGTCCCTGTAGTTCTCCGCGAAGAAGCGGAGGAAGGCATATGTGGACTCAAGCTCGCCAGGGAAGACAAGATGCCGGAGTATCGTTCCCTTCATCGCATCCATGTCCGTATATGGATGCCAGGCCTTCACGGCCTCAAGCACCGGGATGACCGCATCGGCATACCCCGCCCTGCCGCAGAAGCGGCTTGCGGTATCCCGGGAAAGCGTCTTGCAGTCAAGGAGATAGATATCGATATACGGATCGATCCCGGCAAGCGCCTCAACACGCTCATAGCCTGAGCTGTTCCATACCACAGGCAGCGAGAAACCCCTTCCCCTGGCCATATCGAGGGCCTCGATGATCGAGGGGATGAAATGGGTGCCGGTGACGAGGTTGAGCGTAGCAGCCCCGTCGCCCTGCAGCGAAAGCATTATGGATGCCAGCTCATCGACAGTGATATCAGCACCGTAGTCAAGGCCGTCCGACCCTGATATCTGCCTGTTCTGGCAGTACTGGCAGTGCAGCGGGCAGCCTGTGAAGAATATCATCCCGGATCCATTCTTCCCGGATACAGGCGGCTCCTCACCTCTGTGCAGTCCTGCCCAGGCGATCCTGACGGCATCGCCCTGGCGGCATATCCCCCTGCTCCTTGTCCTGTCCGCCCTGCACATATTCGGGCAGAGCACGCATTCCCTGTAATCCATAAGCCGATGATAGCTCAGTATCGCTTGTTGACCAAGTGATGGACGAGGAGGAGAATCATCGCATGGGTATTTCCTGGAAGGAAGGCAGAAGGAAGAAAGAGGAACGGTTCATCCTCGCCATAGATGGCGGAGGGATGCGGGGGATCATACCGTCCGTGCTGCTCGGGCATATCGCCTCCGATCTCAGGAATCTGGGGGACGCAAGACCGCTGTACTCGCACTTCGACCTCATAGCCGGAACAAGCACGGGTGCCCTCATGGCTGCCGCCCTCTCGGTACCTACAGAGGGAACAGGGCTGGAACGCGAAGCGGGGGAAGACCCTGAAGAGTGGGAGGAGGAGACCAGGGGGTTCCTCCTCTGGAAGCGGACATCAAGGATCTTCCGCGGAAGGATAGAGCGCACGGCAGATCCGTCAGCATTCGCATCGCTGTACAGGATGCATGGCCGCAGGATATTCCCCCAGAACAGCGTATCAGCGCTTCTGGGGCCTATATTCACAGACAAGTACCCCTCGAAGCCATATGAGGATCTCCTTCGCTCGCTGTTCGGGAAGGGGGAAATGCATGATCTCCTCGCCCCAACTGCATTTATATCATATGATACCAGAACCGGAATGATATATCCGATAACAAGCTGGGGGAATCAGGGTTTCAGGATATGGGAAGCCGCACGTGCAAGCTCGGCTGCACCGATGTACTTCCCTCCATTCCGGCATACGGATGCGGAAGGAAGGGAAATGACTCTCATCGATGGAGGTGTCGCCGCCAACAATCCATCGCTGATAGCCTATGCGCTGGCACGCAGGCTCTACCCGGATGCCGACCGGTTCCATATACTCAGCCTCTCGACAGCACAGCGTCCCCACACGAATGACGGTGCCTCCCTTGGAGGGCTCACGGGATGGGCCGCCTCGATTTCCGGGATACTCCAGGATGCCGCGCTCAGGACAGCTGACATCACGGCAGAGGCGATAAGGGATGCGGAATACACGAGGATATGGGCCCCTGTGCTTGAAAGCAGGATAAAGCTCGATGACACCTCACCATCATCGATGGACAGGCTCGAGGAGGCCGGAGAGAAGCTCTATGAGGAGGAGAAGGAGCGGATAGCGGCATTCTGCCGCAGGATGGCAGCGGCGGAAACGCCGGACAGCATCAGGCTCAGAGGCGCCGAAGCGCTTCCTCCACCACCGCAGGCATACGCTCCCTGAGATCCCGGAGGCGGAAACCGTATTCGGAGAGACGCATGCCATCACCGACAATATCCGTGATGATCTTCACCGCGAAGCATGGGATATGGGCAATGAATGCGGAGAGCGCGACGCCATAGGCCTCCATATCTGCGGCATCTGCCCCTGCTATCAGCGATGGCGATGAGGCGAATGTCCCGGAAGTGGCAAGCACCAGCGATGATGACATGTCAAGCCTGATCTCACCGATCTGGGCACCTGATGGCAGGAGCGTGCAGCCACGCTTCATATGGAACAGCGACAGATCCTGATCGGGAGTCACCACGCTGCCAAATGATACGCAGTCCCCGACGGAAAGGCTGCCATAGCTTCCCGCACTGCCGACAGAGAATACCGCATCCGGCTTATGCTCCAGGATCGCGGAGGCCGTGGCAGCAGCTGCAAGGATAGGCCCCACTCCTGATACGGTCCTGATGAACGCGTCGCTGAAGGGCTTCAGCTCCTGATCCGACGAAGCGACAACGAGGACCTTCAAAGCATCCTCCGCCGCATCTCGCGGAGCGCAGGGGCAAGGGATATGCCGAGACGGCGCTCGCGGCCCTCCCTCTTCGATTCCGCCACAGCATATGTGGAGACAGCCGTAGCGTGCCCTACAGAGCCGAAGAAGCTCTCTCCCCTTGCTGCGAGGCCGAAGAGGACCGATGCGAAGAGATCGCCGGAACCCGGATAGGAGACTCCCTGATCCTCATACTGGAAGAGCCTTATCTCCCGTCCGTCCCAGGCGGCGTTCCCCAGCCCGCCTGCCTCCAGCGGGATACCGGTGATGACGCCGCGCTGAGGACCGAAGGAGCGCAGCACATCTATCTGCTCCCTGATCGCCCTCTGCCCGAATCTGCCCAGGCCGTCATCGATCCCTGTCAGCAGCATCGATTCCGTGATGTTGGGGGTTATCATCCCAGCCTTCCTAACGAGACGGGTCATGGCCATGACCATCTCCTCCGTGACTGTCTGATAGAGCTCGCCGTTATCTCCGAGGACGGGATCGACAAGCACCAGCGCATCCGATGATGCTATCACGCCGGATACGATACCTATCTGCTCCGCAGAGCCCAGGAAGCCGGAGTAGATGCCATCGAAATGGAGGCCAAGGGAGGCGAAGCGGCTGAGTATCCCTGCCATCGCGCGGCTCTTGTCCTCGACGTATATATCATCAAAGCCATCAGTCTGCGTCGACAGGATCGCGGTAGGAAGCACAGCAGTCTCGACAAAGAGCGACTCCAGCACCGGCACAACGACAGTCAGCGAGGACTTCGAGTAGCATGAGAGGTCATGGATAGCGAGGACAGCCATCAGGCACCGAGCCCTGCGATGGCAGCCCCGAGCGTCGGGGAGTTCTCTATCTGGATCACCTCATAGCTCCTGCCATGCTTCGCCCAGAGGATCCTGTCGAGATACAGCTTCGTATAGAACTCCAGGAATGCGGTCTTGTAGAACGTCGTCCCATCCGCATTGATCACCACAGGATAGCGTGGCTGCAGCCCCTCTCCGGAGCGGAGGACAGCTGCGGTGAGATTGAGGGCAGCGAGCTTTCCGGCTCTCTCGACTATGCTCTTCAGTATCCTGTAGAGAGCAGTGGCATCCTCTTCCGAGCTGCCGACGCATCTGACTAGATCGTAATCGGTATTGTGGCACATCTCAAGATAATGGCTCATCCTTGCAGTATCGAGAGGCGCGATCGCCTGATAGCGCTCAGCGAATGCGGAGCTGAGGATTCCCTCCTTGATGGCTTCCTCTATCACCCGTGCCGAGAACGGACCGAGATAAGCGCCGCTGGTCTCCTTCTCAAGCCAGTGGATCGACGGATTCTCAGTCGATGCGATGAATGCCCTGTCGATATCCCCGAGCTCCAGGGCGAGGTTGCCGGACTCCGTATTGATGATCTGCCTTCCCTCTCCTCCTCCGATCTTCCCTATCCCGCTGTTCTTCTCTATATAGGCGGTATTGGTGCCTGTGCCGAGGATGAATCCGATATACGATGATGCGGCTTCGGGACATACGGCCTTCGCCGCAAGGAGGGTCGCAACCGTATCATTCACGACAGAGACCTTCTTCCTGGATACATCGTGGCCTCTCCGCCCGAGTTCCTTCAGGAGGTTCTCCCCGAGATTCATCCCCACGACCTCCGGAGCCTTTATCTCCTTCGAGAACGAAAGGGGGATGCCGTCATGCTCCTTTGTTATCCTGGCGGAATATGAGAAGCAGAAGCCTATCCTGTCGCTCCTATCCACGAGATGCTCGATACCGTCAGCGAGGACGGAGAAGAACCGGGAAGCGCTGACTTCGCTGCCTACGCCGGGCATCCTCGTCTTGCGGAAGTTGGAGATCTCCGGCTTGCCGCCCTCCGTGAATGTCACGAGGCATGTACGGAAATTCGTCCCGCCGGCATCAAGCACTATGACGGATTCTCCCGGAACCGCAGCTGCATCAGGAGAGACATAAGTAGGGATCATCTCCATCGAGGCACCGTTCTCCGCCTGCAGCCCCTTCTCCATCTCCGAAAGCATGAATCCAAGCACCTTATCCTCATCGATGCAGGATGCCGCAAGAGCATGCCTGACGAGGAAATCCTCAGTCCTATCCATATGATCCTCCTAAATGCCGAACACCAGATGCACCGGCTCAGCCTCGACTTCCTCGCCATTGACTGCAAGCTCCTCAGCCTCGATAGTCAGCGTCCGTCCCTCGCCTCCCCTGACGATGAACGTACCTTCGACGACCTGGCCGGACGATGCGAGGGTGCCTGTGGCAAGCACTGATACCGAACAGCGGGCATGGATATCGTCACTCCAGTCATCATCGGACATCAGGGAATGCGCATCAAGGTCTTCCGAATCGATTACGCGCACGGATCCGTCAAGGATCATCTCCCCCGGCAGGAACCCGGCACGCCAGAGCCTCCGGATCACCATTTCGGATACATCCTTGACAGGAAGCTCCTCAACGCTTCTGCCATCGGATCCGAATGCCACGCCATCGGAGAAGAACGAGAGGGAATCAGCATAGGTGGAGACATCGGAACGCACGAACGAGACACGGACGGGCAGAAGCCCCTCTCCGCGTACGACAGTAACCCCCTGCAAAGCAACGCGCGGCACCGAAAGATGCGATGCCATTGCCGATATAACGCCATCATATACCCCTTCTATGGCGTATACGGCACTCTCTGGCACAGCAGAGACAGAGCAGCAGAAGACAAGGAACACCAAGACGGAAGCCAGTGCTTTTCTCATTGCTCGTCCTCCAACTCAATGAGATTCTAGCAATGCCTCAACCGCTCTGCAACCGCAATCCGCCCTCCGGATTCCCATATCATCCATGCAGCGATGCCTTCCAATCCTTTCCTTCTCCCGCAACGAGGGATATATTTATAGGAAACGGAATCAATGGCAGCCAAGGAGGATAAGGATGAAGGCAGCAGTGACCTATGACGGAAACGGGTCTGTATTCCAGCATTTCGGAAGGACGGAGATATTCAGGATCTACACCATAGAGGATGGCAAGGTGACGGCGAAGGAAGACGTAAGCGCGGCAGAGACCGGCGGGCATGGAGCCCTTGCGCCGTTCCTGAAGGAGCACGGAGTGGACGTCCTCATCGCAGGAGGTATCGGAGGAGGTGCGCGCGCAGCTCTCGCCGCATGCGGCATCGAGGTGTATCCGGGAGTATCGGGAAGCGCCGATGAAGCGGCGGCGGCATTCGCGGAAGGACGGCTTTCATTCGATCCGGATGCAGAATGCCATCACCATGACCATGGTGAGGGGCACTCATGCGGTCACCATGATGGCGGACATAGCTGCTGCTGAGGAGAAATGAGTTGAAGGTAATCATAATAGGCGGTGTCGCAGGCGGTGCGACAGCAGCTGCAAGGCTCAGGAGGCTTGATGAGGATGCCGAGATCATCATCATCGAGAGGAGCGGGTACATCTCATATGCGAACTGCGGGCTGCCCTATTACATCGGGGGTATCATCGAGAGGAAATCCGCGCTGACGCTGCAGACGCCGGAGAGCTTCTGGAGCCGGTTCCGCATAGAGGCGAGGACAGGAAGCGAGGCGCTGGGGATAGACAGGGCCAGGAAGGAAGTGCGGATCCGGAACCTCAGGACAGGAGAGGAATATACCGAAGGCTATGACAAGCTGATCCTCGCTCCCGGGGCAGAGGCCATCATCCCTCCATTTCCCGGCGTGGATGACAGGAGGATATTCACCCTCCGGCATACTGAGGATGCCTTCAGGATAAGGGAATATGCCGAAGCGCACAGAGGCGGGAAGGCCGTGGTGATCGGAGGCGGGTTCATAGGGCTTGAGACTGCGGAGAATCTCACGCATCTCGGCCTGGAAGTCACGCTCGTGCAGCTTCTGGACCATGTCATGCCAACCTTCGACAGCGATATGGCCGCTCCTCTCCACAGGGAACTGAGGGACAATGGCATCGACCTTCGTCTCGGAACAGCGGTACAGGGCTTCAGGGATGAAGAAGGCGGCAGGCTCGGAGTGATTACCGACAAGGGCAGCATCGCCGCCGATTTCGCCGTGATGGCAATCGGAGTGCGCCCGGATTCATCGCTTGCACGCGATGCAGGGCTTGAGCTCGATCCGAAAGGGTCCATAGTCGTCTCGGCCTCGATGCAGACATCGGATCCGGACATCTATGCCGCAGGGGATGCGGTGGCGATACGCAATGCAGCCACAGGAAGGATGGGCATGATAGCCCTTGCGGGACCTGCGAACCGCGAAGGCCGTGTCGCAGCGGATAATATCGCGGGGATCAGAAGCTCATTCCGCGGAGCAAGCGGGGCTTCCATACTCAAGTGCTTCTCGCTCACAGCCGCCTCCGCAGGCATCAGCGAGGAAGCGGCCGCAAGGGAAGGCATCGACTGCGGCACAGCAGTCGCCTACCCCAACAGCCATGCCTCGTACTACCCCGGTTCGGAGGGAATACTCATCAAGGTGCTCTACGAGAAGGGAAGCGGGAGGATAATAGGCGCGCAGGCTGTCGGAAGGGAGGGGACGGACAAGATGATGGAGAAGCTCTCCATGGCAGTGTCCCTCGGCCTCACTGCAGATGATCTCGCGGCCCTGGATCCGGCCTATGCCCCGCCATACTCGTCAGCCAAGGATCCCGTGAACATCATGGGATACATAATCTCCAACAAGGAGAAGGGGATCCTTGATGAGTTCAGCTGGCGTGACATCCCGTCGCTCGATCCGGAAAGCACGATGCTCGTGGACCTGCGGACGGTGAAGGAGGCTGAGCGGGGGATGATCGAAGGGGCTGTGAACATACCTCTCGATTCCATCCGCGGCAGCCTCAGCATGCTCGACAGGTCGAAGACGATATACGTCTACTGCCGCAGCGGGCTCAGGAGCTATATCGGGGCGAGGATACTCCAGGGGCACGGGTTCCGTGCGAGGAGCCTTTCCGGAGGATATCTTTTCTACAGCCTCGTGTCGGAAGACCGGAAGAAGAAACAGGGGGAAAGTGCTATATTCTCCCTATGAAGACATTCCTCTGGTACGACCTCGAGACATTCGGCCTCAATCCGCATTATGACAGGATCGCCCAGGCCGCATACATACGCACCGACATGGATCTCCGCATCGTAGGGGAGCCTGCGGTGCTGTATTCCAGGCTCTCGCCTGACTACCTGCCCTCTCCCGACTCATGCCTTGTGACGGGGATCACCCCTGATATAGTGCAGAGCAAAGGCATGCGGGAGGCGGATATGATAGCGGCCCTGAGGGATGAGTTCATGCAGCCCGATACCATCGTAGTGGGATACAACAGCATCAACTTCGATGATGAGGTGATACGCACGACGCTCTACAGGAACCTATACGATCCTTTTGAGCGCGAATACCGCAACAGGTGCTCCAGATGGGACATAATAAACCTCGTGCGTGCCACCTGCGACCTGAGGCCGGAGGGAATCGTATTCGAGAAGAGGAATCCCGAGACCAACACGCGGTCCTTCAGGCTGACGGACCTCACCGAGGAGAACGGGATATCGCAGGAAGGGGCTCATGATGCCCTTGTCGACGTGCGGGCGACGATCGATGTGGCAAGGCTCATAAAGGAGAAGCAGCCCAAGCTCTTCTCATGGGCGCTGAACCACAGGTCCAAGAGGGAGATAGCAGCTGCGATAAACGTGCTGGGCCATATCCCATTCCTGCACACATGCCCGCTCTTCGTTTCAGAGAACGGCAACACGCATCCCCTGCTGCCATTGTTCTATGAGGCGGAGAAATCATCTGCGCTCTACTGCTTCGACCTCACATTCGATATCCCGGAAAGCGCCGAGGGAAGCTATCATGACAATGGGATAATGCGGCTGATGATAAACCGTTCCCCTTTCATTGCCCCGATATCGGTGCTTACGCCCGGATGCGAGAAGCGTCTCGGGTTCACGAGGGCGCAGATACTGGACAAGGCGAGCAAGGCAATAGCCTCGCCTGTCCTGTCCCGGGAATCGATACTCAAGGCAAGGGAGCCTTTCGAGGAAGGCCCGCAGGATCCGGATCTCACGATGTACTCCTCATTCCCTTCCGACCATGACAAGGGCGTTATGGCCAGCATAAGGGCCATGAAGCCGGAGGAGAAGCTCTCGAAGGGCGAGCATCTCTTCGAGGATGACAAGTACCACAAGCTCCTCTGGAGGCAGGTTGCGCGCAACTGGCCTGAGACGCTGAGCGCGAAGGACAGGGAAAGCTGGAGGAACTTCTGCGCTCTCCGCCTCATAAACCCTCCCGTCGAAGGCACTCCGTCATATGAGCTCTATATGAGGACGATACGGGAAAGGATAGAGAGCGTCGACACCGACTACCATCAGAAGGAGATACTGCTGAAGCTCGAAGCATACGGCAGGGAGCTTCACGATAAGGTCATAAAGTGATAGAAGGATAGCCATGCCCGGATTAACAGACAGACTGCCGCAGTTCAGGACACAGCTGGAGGAGCTTGACAGGAAGCTTGCAGGCGAGGCCCTGAACGATATGAAGCTATACAAGGCATTGATGCAGGAGCGCTCCCATCTCGCGCCTGTCGTCTCCAAGCTCGAGGAGATGTCGGAAGCGGAGAGGGAGATAGAGGAATCGAAGGAGATGATCCGCAGCGAGGAGGATGCCGAGCTTGTCGAGATGGCGAAGGAGGAGCTTGCCTCGCTTGAGGAGAAGCTTGCCGGCTATGAGAAGGAATGCCGCCTCCTGCTGATCCCGCCCGATCCGCTGGAAGGCAAGAACATAATCATGGAGATCAGGGCCGGAACAGGCGGGGATGAGGCCGCGCTCTTCGCAGCCGACATCTTCAGGATGTACTCGCACTACGCGGAGAAGATGCGCTGGAAGATAGAGATAATGTCCTCGAACGAGACAGGCATCGGAGGCTACAAGGAGATAGTCCTCTCCATATCCGGCAAGGATGTATACGGATACCTCAGGTTCGAGTCCGGAGTGCATCGCGTGCAGCGTGTGCCTGAAACCGAATCAGGGGGACGGATACACACATCCGCGATCACGGTGGCAGTCCTTCCGGAGGCTGAGGAGACCGACATAGAGATAAGGCCTGAGGATCTCAGGGTCGATGTCATGAGGGCTGGAGGCCCCGGCGGCCAGTGCGTCAACACCACTGATTCAGCTGTGCGCCTTACGCATATCCCCACAGGACTTGTCGTCATATGCCAGGATGAGAAGTCTCAGATAAAGAACAGGGCGAAGGCTCTGAGGGTGCTCAGGGCAAGGCTCTATGAGATGGAAGAGGCGAAGAAGCAGAAGGAAAGGGCCGACGCCCGGCGCAGCCAGGTAGGGAGCGGAGACCGCTCAGAGCGCATACGCACCTACAACTTCCCGCAGAACAGGGTCACGGACCATCGCATAAACCTCACGCTCTACAAGCTCGACTCGATAATGGAAGGAGAGCTTGGCGAACTCATAGATGCGCTGCGCCTGGCAGCCGGCGAGGAGGCGCTCAAGGACGCGTGAGGCTCTCCGATCTCAGACGAAGGCTACTGGAACGTACGGAAGCCACGGATGCCCGTCTCATCATAAGGATGGCAACGGGGCTGGATGATATCCACCAGATAACAGAGAGCAGCACGGAAATCGCGGATGAGGCTGCAGAGAAGGCATTCGCCCTTCTCGCAGGAAGGCTTTCAGGGATTCCCATGGCCTACATGACAGGCGAGAAGGAATTCCATGGCCATACCTTCCGCGTGACGGAGGATACCCTCATACCGCGTCCCGATACGGAGACTCTGGTTGATGCAGCCCTGGAAGCGGCAGCATGCTTCACATCACCCGCGATACTCGACCTGTGCACAGGCAGCGGTGCCATAGCCGCCTCCATTGCCTGTGAGCTGGGCCTTCCCGTCGCCATGTCGGACATCTCTCCTGCGGCCCTTGCCATTGCAAGGGAGAACTACAGAAGCATAACCGGCAGCGATCCTGTGTGGAAGGAAGGGGATCTCCTTGAACCATGGAAGGGATCCGTATTCGATATAATAGCCTCCAATCCGCCGTATCTTACGGAGGACTGGTACAGGGAGACGGACAAGGATGTGAAGGCCGAGCCGGAAGCTGCGTTCATAGGCGGAGACGAGGACGGGCTCGGCATCATACGCCGCATCATAGCCCAGGCTCCATCATACCTGTCTCCAGGAGGCTTCCTGATGCTTGAATGCGACTATCGGCAGACTGGAATGTGTGGTACTCTTCTCAGAAAGGCAGGCTTCGGCAGCATCACGGTCCTGAAGGATCTCGCAGGCCTGGAACGGGTGGTATATGGCAGAAGATTTCCCGAATAAGGATCTGATAGACAGATTCGTCAAGAAGATCATCAGGTACTCCGAGGATGACAAGGACAAGATCGCGGCAGCAGCGGTATTCGCTGCGAAGAGGCACGGCGACCAGAAGAGGAAGACCGGAGAGCCATACATCACCCACCCGATAGCAGTCGCCGAGATACTGATGCAGATCGGCATGGATGCCGATACCGTCTCCGCAGGGCTTCTGCATGATACGCTCGAGGACACGGAGACAACGGAGGAGGAGCTTGCCACATACTTCGGCCGTGAGGTCGGGGAGATGGTGCAGGCCGTAACGAAGATATCACGGATCACCGATGAGAAGTCGATCCAGGAAGCGGAGACGATCAAGAAGATGTTCTTCGCCATGTCAAAGGACCTCAGGGTGATACTCATAAAGCTCGCGGACAAGCTGCACAACATGCGCACCATAAGCGGGCTGTCCCCCGAAAGGCGCAGGGCATTCGCGGAAGACTGCCTTGATATCTTCGCCCCCATCGCCGACAGCCTGGGAATGCAGACCATAAAGAGCGAGCTCGAGGATCTGTCGCTCAAGGCGCTCAAACCAGAATCGTATGACTACATAAACGGCTACCTGCTTGAGAAGAAGGGAGAGTACACCGCATACATAAAGCAGGTATCGAAGGCCATAGCCGAGGCCTGCGGCAAGGCAGGGATAAAGGACATAGAGATAACAGGACGCGTCAAGCACGCCTACTCCATCTACCAGAAGATAAAGAAGAGGAAGAAGGAGATAGATGAGATCTATGACATCCTGGGCATACGCGTGATATGCCAGACGACAGTGGAATGCTACACGATACTCGGCGTCATCCATTCGATGTGGATACCTATCGAAGGACGCTTCAAGGACTACATAGCGATGCCGAAGGCCAACAACTACCAGTCGCTCCATACGACGGTGCTCGGCCCGCAGAACAGGCATCTCGAGATACAGATCCGCACCTTCGAGATGCACAAGACGGCAGAGGAAGGTGTCGCTGCCCACTGGGCCTACAAGGCCGCCTCAGGATCGGAGTCGGGAATCTGGAAGACTGTCGATTCCATCAACTACCAGAAGATCATCAGGAAGATAAAGACATGGTCCAAGGAGATCGCGCAGAGCGAGGACTTCATGGACGAGATCAAGAACGAGCTGCTGAAGGATTCGATCGTCGTCTTCACCCCGCAGGGGCATGTCATCGAGCTTCCTGTAGGATCCACTGCCCTCGACTTCGCATACAAGGTCCATACGGAGATCGGGAACCACTGCTCCGGAGCGCGTGCGGATGGCTCTATAATCCCGCTGAACAAGGCGCTCGGGAATACGCAGATCGTCGAGATAATGACAAGCCCGAACGCGCATCCGAACCAGCAGTGGCTTGAATACGCCCAGACGGCATCCGCGAGGAAGAAGATCAGGGCCTGGCTGAACAAGAACGAGTCCACGAACCTGCCGATAGCCGCCCCGCAGGGACAGAGGAAGGCTGTGCAGCAGCAACAGCAGAACCAGGCGCAGGCAATGGAAAGCGCCAAGAAGCGCATCCCGACGCTTCAGGGGCTCAGGTTCACATCGCATGAGAAGAAAGGCACTGTCATAATCGGGGAGAACAGCAACATCCTCTTCGACTTCGCCAGATGCTGCAATCCTGTGCATGGCGATGAGATCGTTGCATATATAACACGCGGCCGCGGGTATGTCATACACCGCAAGGACTGCCCGAACCTTGCGAACATGCCGGAAGCCGAGGACAGGATAGTCCCCGTCGAATGGGACAGCCAGGAGCTTGTGCGCCGCTTCTCGGTGGTGGCGAAGTTCAACTCCGAGCTCTTCAGCGAGATAGACAATGCTGTGCGCAAGCACAACAGCCACCTGATACAGGGGGCGCTTGATGTAGCTCCGGAGGGCCTGGTGGGAACATTCACGATAAGCGCTGACAACGAGGAGGCGATGAAGAAGACAACGGCTGCGATCAGGGCCGTGCCTTCGATAATAAAGGTCCAGGGTGTGTGATATCACGCACCGCCGCACGGAAAATGGCGCTTACTCCTCTGATATCACATTGAGGATCTCAGGCAGGAGCTGCTTCTTCCTTGAGAGTACTCCTGGAAGGCTATAGCACCCGGGAGCGATCCTCTCATACGGCAGCTTCCTCTCCTTATCGAAGGATGTCATCAGCAGCACTGAGCTCTCTGCAAGCACGTCCGTGATCAGCAGCATGCACCAGTCGAGCGAACGCGCTGCCTTCACCTCCTCCAGTGCCTTGAGGTACTTCTCCGCTATATCCTTCACCTCCTCGAGGCTCATGACCTCGACCTGGCCTATCGCGACCTTGACGCCGCCTTCGCTATAGCTCTTCATGTCGCTCTCGATGACGGCCTTGGGATCCTGCTCGGCAAGGGAGGTTTCGTCAGAGAAGAGGTCGCTGCAGAATGCATTGAAGTCCTCCACCCCGCTGATCTCGGCAAGACGGCGGGCAACATGCTCATCATACTCTGTCGAAGTCGGGCTCTTGAGCATGACGGTATCGGCGACAAGCCCCGAGAGGAGCACCTTCGCCGTCAGCGGATCTATATCCACGCCCCATTTCCGGAACTGCTCATAGACTATGGTGCATGTAGAGCCAAGGGGCTCGGAGCAGATATAGATGGGACTGCGCATCCTGGGAGCTGCAAGGCGATGATGATCGAGTATCTCCAGGATCTCCGCATCCTCTATTCCCTGCACGCTCTGCTCTGCCTCATTGTGATCGACGAGTATGATCTTCTGCCTCGGCTTATCCAGAAAGCATCTCCTGGTGACGAATCCTGTCCACATGCCATCGCGGAACACTGAAAGGCCACGCCTGTCGCTTTCCTGGAGCCGCTTCTTCGCATCATCGAAGAGCATATCGCTGTCTATGGATGAATCGCTGTCATCCTCCGGGAGGATATCGGAAACCGGCGTGGAAAGCCGCAGCAGGCGCAGCGTCTCCGCCGTATCGAGGAATGAGAGATATACGAAACCATGATACGAGGAGAAATCCATATCGAGCTTGCCTGGATCCGTGACACCGGTAAGCACTATGCCAGGTATCTGCCGCTCTATCGCAGAGAGCAGATGCTTCCTGCGGTATCCGATGACGAGCACGGGCTGCTCGCGGCATCTGTCGAGCCGGGAGATGTAGACATTGTACTCCATGGCACCGACCATGTAAGGAGCACGCACCGTCTCCGAATCGCCGCGCTTTATGTACTCGCCTTCTATGACACGCTCTATATTGTCCTCGGAGAGCAGGTATGTCTGCCTGTTGCCTCCCCTGTTCTCCCTGAGGAAGAATGCATTTATGTCATCTGCCGACAGAAGCCCTCTGTAGACGCCGTTATCGAGTACGGGCACGACTGTCGGGCGGCGGCGGAAGAAGATATCCATCAGGATATAGAGGGGATCGGACGAGCTTATGAAAGTCACCGGACGCTTCTGCACCTCACCGGCACGGGTCCTCACATCATGCAGAAGCTGGGGAAGCTCGATGCCGAGATTCCTGAACACCTTCTTCGTATTCCTGTTCGCCGTCCCGAGCATCACCGGTATATATTCATTCCCCGGATCCACGCTGTTCTTGAGCACCGCATATGCATATGCAGAGCATACCGAATCCATATCCGGATTCCTGTGTCCTGTAATATAGACCTTCATGGCAGTATGGTAACCCGTTTGCCGGGATAAAGCCAGAAGGGCATCAATGCCTCCTCATCCCGCATGATATCCACCAGATCGGGATAAGGTACAGGTAGAATGCGGCGGCAAGGGCAGCGGGCGAGGTGCCTATCACCGCAAGGGGAACGCTTCCCGCGATCGACCACGGGATAAGCGGAGAGATCACTATCACTGTATTCTCAAGGGTGATTGCCATCTCCCACCTGTCCTCCAGGAGCCCTGAGCAGAGCTGATGCGTGAGCATCGTCGCAAGCGTCTGGTTGCAGGCTATCATCGAGGTGATGACCGATACCGCTGCGATGATGGCGCGGTGAGGCAGCGAGGATGATGCGATGCGGCGCCTCACACCCTCGAGCATCCCGGTTGAGGCGGATATCCCCGAATACGATGAGGATATGGCGACAATGGCCGCTACTTCAGCCATCGACATGATGCCACCGCCATCGATGATGGGCTTCAGCTCCTCCGTCCGGGCGCTGAATCCCATGAAGAGCATGCGTGGCAGCGCCAGGACAGGGATGCGCTCATATAGGATGCAGACAGCGATGGCTGCGGCAACGCTCAGTGCCATCGTCATCTTCGTCCCAAGATGCAGCAGGCAGAGGAGAAGCATCAGGAAAGCCGGAATGAGAGGGACGATCCCCAGGCGGAACTCCAAGGAGAAAAGGGAATCCGGCGATGCGGCTGCGGCGGCATGCGGCGGGAGGGAGCTGAGGAGGGAATATGCAAGGAGCGTGGCGAGGAAAGGAACGAGAGCCGACCTCATCATCCCCGGGATATTTCCTGACACATCCGTCCCTGTGAGATCCGCCACGAGGAGGGCGCTTGTGGATACCGGGGAGCATCTGTCGCCGAAGAATATCCCTGAAAGCACGGCACCGCCTGAAAGCACGGCGCTCATTCCCGATGCTGACGACAGTGCCATGCAGATGACCCCCACAGTAGCGGCGGTTCCGAATGATGTACCCGTAAGGAACGACACAAGGCAGTTTATCAGGAACACCGCCCCAAGGAACCATCCAGGCTCTATGAACGGCAGGGCATAGTGGATTATCGCGGGAATCGTGCCGGAGGCACGCCATGAAGCCGTGAGCATGCCGATAAGGACGAAGGCCTCCAGTATGTGCCTCGCCCCATATATCCCCCTCCATGATACGCGGAGAATCTCCCGGACACCCATTCCTGCCGCCATGCGGGCATAGAGGAAGAATACTGCATATCCCGCAGCAAGCACCCATACAATCGGCAGGCCCAGGGCAAGGAAGACGATGAGGATCAGCGCGAATACGGAGAGAGCCGCGGTTTCCATAGGGCAAATGGTAGGTAAATAGCCTCAGGCGGTCAATGAAGCCAGGGCCGGAGGCTTCCTTCTGTGAAAAGGCCCATCTCTATGGTAGACTTGAGCCTATGGAGGATGAAGAAGGATGAGCGAAAGGAAAGTTGTCCTTGCGAATGACCATGGAGCAGTGGAGCTTGCTGCAGAGGTCATGAAGCATCTCGAGGCGAGAGGCTTCACAGTCACATATCTTGGAACGGATAAGGCAGAGAGCGTGGATTATCCGGACAAGGCCGAAGAGGCTGTCATCGAATACAGGAAGGGAGGATATGAGTTCGGAGTCCTCCTCTGCGGAACGGGGATAGGGATCTCGATCTCCGCCAACAAGATGAAGGGAATCAGATGCGCTCTGCCGCAGACGAAGTACGCCGCGGAGAAGACGAAGCAGCACAACAATGCGAACTTCATCGCATTCGGAGGCCGCATCGATTATCCAGAGCCGGTCACGGATATACTCGACGCCTACATCGATGCCCAGTTCGAGGGCGGAAGGCATGGCCGCAGGGTCGAGAAGATGATGGCCCTTGAGGGAAAGTGATCAGAACATGTAATCCCTGTAGCTTCCCCTGACATAGAAATCAAGGGCTATCAGGGAGAATGCCACGACGACTTCCCTGTTGACCGCGTCATATCCTACGCTGGTCTTCAGCAGCCGTTCACGCCGGCCTGTTATCGGGCTCCCGACAGTAAGCGGGGTTACCGATAGCATCGGGCCGGCTCCATTATTGTCCGTGCGGTAGAAGCCTCCCACGGAAAGGAGCGTGTTTATGCCTGTTCCGGCAACCTTCGAGGCCGTTGAGCGCGGTCCCATGACGGCGAATGCCAGCTCAGCACCGAGCATATTCGAGCCGAAGGGCTTCATGACAAGCTCGGAGATTCCCCAGATATCCAGCTCCATGCGGCTTGTGAGCCCTATATTGATCCCATAGGAGAAGCTTATGCCCTTCTCAGGCCATCTGTATGTGCTGTGGCCTATCGATAGCGATATATCATGATGATCCCCTGCAGAGAGAGGGATGGAGGCAAAGGCGAGAGCGAGCGCAAGCACGATGACTATCTTCTTCATTCCACACTCCTCCTAGAAGAAATACGAGAACCTGAGCACGTACATGCCCCATCCCCAGCTCTCCTCTGTCACCGAGTACGAGACATATGGAGAGAAGAACTCGTATGAGAACTGGTTATCGCGGAAGAGGAACGGAGCGATGCCTGCAATCACATCCCACTCATCATACAGCCTGTACCTGACACCCGCATTCACGGACGGTGCCCACAGCATCGTATTCGGGAACATCCATCCGAATGCATGCTCCGTGGTCTGGAACATCGGCGTGGAGAGGCGCAGCAGCGCACCTTCGAAGAAGGGATGAACAGGAGAGATATCCGCAGCGATCTCGATATCCCCAACGTGCATATCCCTGTCAGGGGAGAATATCACGGACACCGTCAGCGCCCCATAGCTCCTGGAAGGCATATACGAGCCGACAGGCGCAAGGGAATAGCCGACCGAAGGCGCGGCCTGGACAGCCAGCGAGGCGGCCAGGAGCAGAAGGATCACGGCTTTTCTTCTCATATCAGCCTCCGAAATACATGAAGAGATAGGAGAAGAAGCTTCCGTCTTCCTTCTTCATCCTCTCTGCATCCTCTATCGTCACGTGCTCGGCTCCCTTCATGATGTCCCCTGCATGGCTGCGCAGGATGGCAGCGAGCTCAGGGCTGTCTATGACAAGGGCAAGCTCATGAGAGAGCTCCATCGAGCGGTAATTGAAATTCGATGACCCGATCACCACATAGCGGGAATCGACGATGACGAGCTTCTCGTGCAGCAGAGGGAGAAGCTCCCCTTCCTCATCGTAGATCGATGTATAGATATCAGCACCGGTTGACCTGATCAGCTCAGGCAGGAAGTAATACACCCCGCTTGCCGCATAGCCGCGGAGATCAACAGGCATCACCATGGTGACATCGACACCGCGCTCCGTGGCATTCCGCACGCCGTTCTTCATGTTCCTGTCGAGCACCGGAAGATATGGGAACATGAGGATATCGCTCTCAGCGCTCCCGAGAAGGGAGGCATACATGCCGGAAATGCTTGCATCGCTTCCGCGGCCCCGGTTGAAGAGGTATGCCCTGAAGCTTCCATCCTCCCCTTCCGCTATCGGGAAGTCATCATAGCCCACCCTCTCGACGCTTGCGGCATTCCAGATATCAACGAACTCATGCATGAGGGCATCCGACAGCGAGGGGGAACGGAACAGATACATGCTGTCGCGCTGGGTCTTCCCTTCCCCTGCCCCCATCGATATGAAATTCATGTTCATGCCGCCGATGACCGCGGTCATGCCATCTATGACGACGAGCTTGCGATGGTCGCGTATCACAAGCGAGGCAGGATTGAGGAGCCTCATGCCTGACACCGGAGCGTATTCAGTGAGATGCACCCCGCTGTCACGGAGGAAATAGAGAGGAGTCATATGCTCCCTCGTCTCCGTCATGTCATAGCTGGATACCCCGTCTATCAGGAGATATACATCAACGCCGCGCTCCGCGGCATCCATGAGAGCCCTGTACATAGGCTCCAGGGCCGTGGAGCTTGATCCAAGGAACGTGGATACGAGGATGTAGTCCTCCGCATTCCTGAATTCCTCAGTGATCCGCTCCAGCCATTCCGTGCCGTCGAAGAACATCTCGGGCATCGGGACGGAGACCTCGATGCCACCGAAGTATTCCAGCTTATCCTCAAGCGGGGCATCGGAGAGCGCTACGGGCGAGATATAGTCAACTGTAGTCGTCTGACACGACAGCAGCATAAGAGCTGCTGCCGCAATAAGCAGCCATCGTCTCATCTATCCTCGGATTGTAGGGAAAATGAATGGCATCGGCAACAGCTGCGAAAGCCTATAGCTGCGAGGTCCAGTCCCCGGAGAGGCAAGCACGATCTCCGTCTCAGGACGTGAGAACTCGGCAATGACCTGCAGGCATGCTGCACATGGCGGAGCCGGAGGATCATCCTCCGAGAACACCACCAGCATATCTATTCCGATAGCCCCTTCCTCAGCGACTGCGGTCGTGATCGCATTGCGCTCAGCGCAGATAGTCGCTCCAAAGGAGGAGTTCTCGACATTGCAGCCGGGATATATGCGTCCGGTAGCGGCTGAGACGACAGCAGCGCCTACGCGATAGCGTGAGAACGGAACATAGGCATTCTCCCTGGCAGCAGCCGCAGCCTCAATCGCCTTCCTGAGCGTGAATGAGCGCGGCATCCTCCGTTCCAGAGGCTCTATCATGACAGCGCCATAACGGACCTTCCCTCCCGGCATCCTCTTCATGGCTTCCTCTGCAAAGCGCACCGCCTCCTCCCGTGAGGAGAAGCCGCTGATGGCTGAGAGATCGGGAATGACCCCATCCGCGCCTGCATCGTACGCAGAAGCGGCATCAAGGGTGGTCGTCAGCGCGATGACACGGCATGATGCCCTCTTCCCGCTCTCTATGCCGGCAGCCGCATCCTCGAAGACCACAGCCTCCGAGGCGTCCACGCCAAGCCTGATCAGCGAGAGCTCGTAGATATCCTTCTCAGGCTTGTTGCGCTTTATATCCTCTCCTGTCGCGATGGAGTCGAAATCATCTGCCGTCAGCCCCACAGCCTCTATATTCGCCATCGCCTTCCAGCGCGGGGCCGAGGAGGCAAGGGCCGTAAGGATACCGCACCTGTGTGCCTTCCTGACGATATCGGCACCGGGAAGCGCTATGCGGGAATCCCCCACAATCTCCAGATAGCGTGAACGGAAGAATGCTGAAGCCTCGCTGTATGAATAGCCTTCCGCACCGAGCTTTCCCGCAGGGCCTGCGAAGAATCCCTCCTCACCCATCCCGAGGAACGGGCGGAAATCCTCCCGTCCGGCAGCGATCCCAATCGAGGCGAAGTACTCGATACCTATCCTCATCGACAGATCCTCGCTGTCTGCAAGGACCCCGTCCATATCGAAGATGAATGCCTTCAGCATCTGTGCGCCCTCATGAACCTGCCGTCGCCCGGGATTCCGAGATAGATACCATCACCCATGACAAGCCTTCCCCTCAGATACGTCATGAGGACCTTCCCGGTGACCTCCATGCCATCATATGCGGAGTACCCGGCAGCTGTATGCACCGTATCACCCGATATCGTCCAGGAGGCAGCAGGATCGAAGAGCACGATATCAGCATCGGTGCCTTCGAGGAGAGAGCCCTTCTCCGGATAGAGCCCGAAGCACTTCGCAGGCCCGGTCGAGACGAGATTGACGATCTGCTGGAGCGAAAGCGATCCGCCTGCAAGCCCGAACGTGTGCAGGAGCGGAAGCATCTCCTCCGTCCCGGGAATCCCAGGATAGATCGTGCGGCAGTCGCTGCTCTCCAGCTTCTGGCTGCGCGTGAAGGAGCAGTGGTCCGTAGCCACGACCTGGATCTCGCCATTGACAAGCGCTTCCTGCAGGGCCTCGTTGTCATCCTTCGTCCTCAGAGGCGGGGTCATGACATAAAGCGGTCCGTCAGGACGCTCGAGAAGCGAGGAATCAAGGAACAGGTAATGTGGGGTCGTCTCTACGATGACCTTAACGCCATCCGCACGGAGGGAACGTACGGCCTCAAGGCCCTTCCTTGATGAGAGATGCACGATATAGACAGGCATATCGAGCTCCCTGGCGATCCCACCGACATACATCACCGCAGCAGCTTCCGCCTCTGAAGGCCTGAGGGATGCATGGTCGATAGGGCGATGCCCGCCATTCCAGGATGCTGCGATCTCCGTGATGATCCTGTCATCCTCCGCATGGACGCATACCATCAGCCCAAGCTCCTTCGCAGCCTGGAATATGGCCTTGAGCTCATCCCTGTCATCGACGAGATACCCCACATCCCTGTAGGTCGTGAATATCTTGAGCGCCCCGACACCTGCACGCTTTATCGACTCAAGCTCCTTCCTGATATCGCCGCGGTATCTGTAGACACCCTGATGCAGTGCATAGTCTATGGCCATCGGCCTCATCTCCTTGCGTCTTGAGTGGAATGAGTCGATGAGGGCCATGCCCTTCCCGTCATCCGCGAAATCAACGACGGTGGTCACACCGCCATAGGAAGCGAGCTTCGAGCCCTCCTCGAATGAATCCGCAGTGACCGTCCCGCGTGATACGAGATGGTAATGGGTATGGGCATCTATTATCCCCGGAAGGACGCAGAGGCCATCCGCGTAGACAACGGAAGTGTCCTCAGGAAGCGTAGCCGGATCTATGGACGGGGCAATGCGTCCTATCTTCGACCCTGATATGAATATGTCCGAATGGCGTGTCCATTCCGTATCGACAAGAAGACCGTTCTTTATAAGTGTGTTTCCCATACCTAAAGCATACTACGCCGCAGGCAGGCTTTCAAATTCTATCGGTGCATCGGCCCCGCTGAAGGAAGCAGCGTTTTCTGCTATAGTCTGCTGCATGGAAAGAGAGGAAGCAGCTGATATCCTGATGCAGGAAGACAGGTATTCATATGTCGATATGATCTCGCTTCTGAGGATGGGAGCGGATATACTCCACGCAGGGGATGACGGGATCATCATCAGGGCCCGGGACGGGCTTGTCTCCGCCGCGGTCCTCGGAAGCCGCAGCAGCATCGAAGAACGCCTCGATGCAGCCTGGCCGCTGATCTGCGTGCATGACAGGGAGCTGAGGGACCATATCGTGGAGAAGCATGGATACACCAACAGGGAAGGCTGCTGGAGCTTCTCCTGGCGGGGAAGCAGCATCGGCAGCACCGGGCATGATATCCATCCCCTCACGGAGGACTACCTCGGGACGATAACGGCAGTCTACGCAATAGACAGCGAGGATTCCATCAGGCAGCTTCTGAGGAAAGGATGGATCTACGGGCTCTTCATGGAAGGGACTCTCGCGGGATTCGCCGGCTTCCACAGCGAAGGCAGCATGGGGCTGCTCCATATCTTCGAAGGATACAGGCGGCACGGCTATGGGCAGATAATGGAGGAGCATGTCATCAGCATGGCTCTTTCCGAAGGCCGGATCCCGTACTGCCATGTATTCTTCAGCAATGCAGCAAGCATCAGGCTCCAGGAGAGGATCGGGATGGAGAGAGGCGCCAAGCCGATATGGTGGGTATGGAGGGACGGAGAATGAACATCAGCTGGGATGCAGGAAGATATTCCTCCGGATTCTCCTTCGTGCATGAATACGGAAGCCAGATGATCGATATGATCGAGCAGCCGGCAGAGACGGTGATCGACCTCGGCTGCGGCAGCGGGGCGCTTACGGCAGAGCTCGCGAGACGTGGATTCAGAACCATAGGCATCGATTCATCACCGGAGATGCTGGCCCAGGCCAGGCAGTCATATCCGGACATATCCTTCATCGAGGATGATGCCACGCGCTTCACGGTCAGGGAGAAGGTGGATGCTGTCTTCTCCAATGCGGTATTCCACTGGATCGATAAAGACAGGCAGTGTGCGATGCTCTCCGCAGTGGCTGCAGCGCTGAAGGATGGCGGGCAGCTTGTATTCGAGATGGGCGGCAGGGGGAACAATGCAATCATACACAGCACGCTCTCCGAGGCATTCGCACGCCATGGCTATGGGTACAGGATGCCATTCTATTTCCCTTCCATCAGGGAGTACGCCACCCTCCTCGAGGAAGCCGGCATGGAGCCGGTATACGCGGTGCTTTTCCCCCGCATGACACCGCTCAATGGCGAGGATGGCCTCAGGGACTGGATCAATATGTTCCTCAAGACCCCGCTCGGAGAGATCAGGGATGAGAACGAGCGCACTGCGGTGATCGAAGAGGCAGTGGATGGAATGAGAAGCAGCCTTCTCGCCGGAGGAAGGTGGTATGCCGACTACGTAAGGCTGCGGATGAAGGCAATCAGGAGGTGAAGGCTACATTATGCCTTCGGCGGATTCGCGCTCCACTATGGTATAGGGAATCGACAGGCGCACGGGGAAATCGCGCTTGTTCATGCATGCATCGACGAGCATCTTGGCGGCGAACCGGCCTATCTCCGATTTCGGAACATCGAATGTGGTCAGAGCAGGCTCAAGGAAGCCGGAGGCCTCTGAGTTGTCGAAGCCGATGAGCGATACATCCTCAGGGACCTTTATGCCCTTCTCCTTCAGCTTCCTCAGCACACCGATGGCCGTATTGTCATTCGCTGCGACTATCGCGGTAGGCGTTACCCTGTCCAGAAGCCTTCCGGTACCCGCATAGCCGTCGGCAGGAGAGAGATACACATCCTCATAGATCGCATTGCCTCTCCCGATCCCGACATCATCAAGCCCTTCGAGATATCCCTGATAGCGGTGCTCGTTGAAGATGTTGCCCTGGCTCTCAGCCGGCCCGATATACGCGATGCGCCTATGCCCCTTGCTGTACAGATAGCGCACGGCATCCTTCATGCCTTCCCGCACATCGCAGAGGACCTCATCCATATCCCCGATGCTGTTGACGCCGGCATAAACCACGACAGGCACTGACGTGATGATCTTATCTATGGTCTCCCAGCTCCCGCGGCCGAGGATTATGGCGGCATCGAAATCCAGGAGCCTCTTCTCGTAATCGGCATCGGCTGTCGTGACCGCATAATATGAGAGGTTGACTTCCTTCGCCCTCTTCCCCAGCTCGCGCTCCGCTCCTATGAGGATGGACTGGAAGAATTCCGAGGCAAGGCTCTCGTAATCCGAGATGAATATGATCCCTATCCTCAGCAGCTTCTGCGTCCTGCGGATCGATTCGGCACGGTTATCCACCCAGCCAAGGGTCCTTGCTGCCTCGAATACACGCTCGACCGTCTCTGCGCTAGCCCTCCTTGAAGTATCCCCGGAGAGGATCCTTGAGACCGTTGACACCGATACGTTCGCCTGCTTTGCAATTTCTGATAACCGTACTTTCATAGCCAAATTTTTGGGTCAATTCTTCCTTGTGCAATTGAAGTTTATCACACGACAGTGAATTAGCAAGGAAAAAGTCATCCAAGAAGTTGGCTAACTGGAATCCGAACCACTCCACAGCAAGAAGATCGCTCTCCGTGCAATACGGCGGATAGTTATCACACAAAAGCGGAAGTCTTTCAATACAGTTTCAATCGGATTTTGGCTTATCTTCGCAAATTCGTCTAAAAAAGGCTGTTCATGAGCGGAAATGGCACCGAAAATAGGAAGGAAAAGGAGCTTTCCATGCTGAAGATCATCGAAGGAGACATAACAAGAATTTGCGCAGACGCCATAGTCAATGCCGCGAATAATTCCCTGCTCGGCGGAGGAGGCGTGGATGGAGCCATCCATCGGGCAGCCGGAAAGGGGCTTCTGGAGGAATGCAGGGCGCTCGGGGGCTGCCAGACAGGGGATGCAAGGATCACCTCAGGCTATGGCCTTCCTGCACGCTGGGTCATACACACGGTAGGCCCTGTATGGCATGGCGGCGGGTATGGCGAGGAGAGGCTGCTGCGCTCATGCTATTCCAGATCGCTGGAGATAGCCCGGGAAAGAGGGATAAGGACGATAGCATTCCCTCTCATAAGCGCCGGTGTATACGGCTATCCCAAGCGCGAGGCGATCAGGATAGCCATAGAGGAGCTTATGGGGACGGACCTCGAAGCCATGCTCTGCTGCTATACGGAAAGCGACAGGGAGATGGCCGAGGAGGTGTTCAGTTCCCTTCGGCGATGAGGGGGAAATGCGCGGTGAGGAAATCGAGATCGAGCTCCGGATAGAGAGGGAATCTCCCGAGGAGATCCTGCACTCTGCTCCTGGCACGGTCCATCACGCTCTGAGGAGCCTTCGCCCTGTTCCTTGAAAGCTCCCCTGCCCTCTCGCCCTTGGTGAGACGCACAGGCTCGGCATGCCGCAGCACATCGGCGATGATCTCTGCGATCTCCGCCATCTCGCCCTCCCCCATTCCCAGCGTGGTGAGAGCCGGTGTTCCAAGGCGGAGTCCTGATGTATACCATGGCCCGTTGCTGTCAAAGGGCAGCGCATTGCGGTTGAGGGTGATTCCGCACTCCCTGAGGAGCGTCTCCGCCTGGCGCCCGTTGAGCCCGAACGGCCGGACATCGAGGAGCATGAGATGGTTGTCGGTACCGCCGGTGGCTACAGGGATCCCTTCCTTGATGCATGCCGCTGCAAGCGCTGAGGAATTGCGCACTATAGCCTGGGCATATTCCCTGAATTCCGGCTTAGCTGCCTCCTCGAAAGCCACGGCCTTCGCAGCCATGACATGGGGAAGCGGACCGCCGATGACAAGGGGGCAGCCCTTGTCCACCGAGGCGGCGAACTCCTCCTTGCAGAGGATAAGGCCGCCACGCGGACCCCTGAGCGTCTTATGCGTAGTCGATGTCACTACATCCGCCCATCTGACCGGATCATAGTCACCGGTGAAGACCTTCCCTGCCACAAGCCCGGCGAAATGGGCCATATCCACCATGAGCACCGCACCATTTGAATGCGCGATCTCCGCCATCCTGCGGAAATCGATCTTCCTGGGATATGCCGAGTAGCCTGCGAGGAGGATGAGGGGCTTGATCCGGGAAGCAAGGCGCGCGATCTCATCATAATCGAGGAGGCCGGTCTCCCTGTCCACCGTATATGAATAGGCATCGAACATCTGTGCCGATATATTCTGCCTGTATCCATGGGTGAGATGGCCGCCTGAATAGTAATCAAGGCCAAGGAGCCTCTGGTCATGCAGTGCGGCACGGATCCTGTTCCAGTCATCCCGGGACATATCGGAGGGGTTCTTCACCCCCATCTCCTCAAGGGCAGGAACCTCTATGCGGGTATTGAGGATGGCCCAGTAGGCACAGAGATTGGCGTCGGCCCCGGAATGCGGCTGGACATATGCATGCTCCGCCCCGAAGAGGCGAGCAGCGCTCTCTGCGGCTTCAGCCTCGATGGCATCCACGTTCTCGCATCCCGCATAGAACCTGTGGTATGGGAATCCCTCGGAATACTTATCGGTAAGCAGGTTCCCCATGGCGCCCTGCACCGGAAGCGATGAGTAGTTCTCGCTCGCTATCAGCTTGAGATGCGTCCTCTGGTCGGCAAGCTCATTGACGATGCGTCCCGCTGCAGCCGGAGACACCTGCGACACAAGCTCCAGGGCCGATACGTACATGCACATTCCAGGCGTTGCCGCCTTACCGCTTCCAAGGTAGTCATTCAATGCTCCCATTTCTCTGCACTCCACGGCACAAGGATGCGCTTTTGCCGGGATTTGTGCAACAAAAAGGAGACAGGCCCGGGCAGAT
>CALXYI010000030.1 GCA_944392935.1 uncultured Spirochaetaceae bacterium | reverse complement strand
TGTACAAGGCAGGAGCCAGGCGCCCTGATGTGCTTGGAGCAGCCATCTCCGATATCCCGAAGGATATCGTATCGATGCTGTCGGAGGAGCAGATACAGGCTGCGCTGAAGGGTTTCCTGGACCTCTACCGAGATATCAGGTACTCGCTCTCGCCGCGTTTCGAGATCGAGCTGATGTACATGCGTCTTTCATCGCTTCCGATGATGGCATCCCCTGCTTCGCTCGTGAAGAAGCTGGAGGATATGAAGAACGGAATCGCAAGCGGAGCGGTTGTCCTGAAGAAGCCGGTGCTGCCGCTTGTGAAGGAAGTCCCCATGCAGAAGGAGCCGGAAGGGACTGCTGACGCTTCTGCCGCAGCAGGAACTGAGGAAGGGATCCTTCCCCCTGAGGATGAGGAAGAGCCGCTGCATGAGGAGAGGAGAACGCTTTCCGCTGATGACCTCGGAGCAGTCTCCGAGGCGCTGAAGAGGATGGGGAAGGCAACTGCCGCACGCTATGTCCCTTCGATAGAGAAGATAGAGAAGGATGGGGATGCCTACATCCTGTCCGTTTCGAAGGCACTGGCATACAACAGCCTCAGGAACGATGAGAAGAGCCTTTCGAAGGCCATAGCAGCCGTCCTCGGCGATGATCCTGCGATAAAGCTGAGGCTTGAGGAGCGGAATGGCGGCATGGAAGCCGGGTTCTCAAGCCAGATGAAGGAACTCAGGGCTTTCTTCGGAGGAAGCCTGATCAGGAAAGCAGAGAAACCCAAGGAGACTATTGAAGATGTTCCCAAACATGAATCCATTCGAGCTGATGAAGGCAGTGGGCTCTATACAGAGCCAGATGAAGACGATTAAGGAAGAGCTCTCCAGGCTCACGGTCAAAGGCTCTGCAGGCGCGGGCCTTGTGGAAGCGACTGTCAACGGGGATTTCCTCGTACAGAGCATAAGCATCTCCGATGCGGCATATGCGCTGGATGACAGATCGGCGCTGCAGGTCCTTGTCGCATCGGCTGTCAACGATGCCATCTGCAAGGCAAAGGAAGCCGTTGAAGCGAAATCAAGGGAAGTGCTGCAGGGCGCGGAGAGGATGTGATGGAGGCGATCGAGGAGCTTCAGGCGCTTCTGAAGAAGCTGCCTGGAATGGGAGGGAAATCCGCGATGCGTCTCTCCTACCATCTGATAAGGACAGACAGCAGCTACAACAAGGCGCTCGGGGACGCCATCGCAACGATAAAGGACAAGATACATCCATGCCCTATCTGCGGATGCTACACCGAGCATGATATCTGCTCATACTGCTCCGACCCTGCCAGGGACAGGAGCATCCTGTGCATAGTCGAGGAACCGCAGGACGTGCTGTCAATAGCCTCATCAGGAGCCTACAACGGGCTTTTCCACGTACTTGGCGGTGCCATAAACCCTCTTGGGGGAATCGGGCCAGACAAGCTCTCGTTCCCTTCGATGATGAAGCGCATCGGGGAAGGCGGCTTCCGCGAGATCATAATAGCGACGAATCCCACGGAGGAGGGCGATACGACAGCCTTGTACATAAGGCATCTCCTGAAGGACAGGGATGACCTGACGATAACCCGCCTTGCCTCAGGGCTTCCCATCGGAGGAGAGCTCGGGTACGCAGACAGGCTTACGCTCGCACGCTCACTCAGAGGCCGCATCAGGCTCTGAGAGCGACAGCGCTATAAGGCACAGGGAAACAGAGAGAAGAAGGAGAGCTGCTGCCGGGAAGAATACGGCCCATGGGGCGCTGAGCATCACAGGCCGGACTTCCGAGAGCACCGATCCCAGCGATGGTACAGGAACAGGCACTCCGCATCCGAGGAAGGACAGCGTCGATTCCTCCAGCACCGATGAAAGGAATACGGAAACGCTCTGAAGCGAAAGATACGGCTTCAGATGCGGCATTATGTGGAATACGAATATGCGCATGCGCCCAGCACCTATGCCCCTCTCCGCTTCTATGAACGGCTCCGCCTGGAGCATCCTGACCTTGGGATAGAGCGTCCTTGCCAGATCCGCAGCATGGGAAAGCGCTATGGCTGCAATGAGATTGGGTATTCCCGGCCCTGCGATGGAGGAAAGGAAGAGCGCAAGGATGATGGATGGAACAGCCTTCAGGCAGTCCGATACGGCGAGGATGACAGGGGAAAGGCGCGGGAAGGAAAAGCAGAAGGCCGCAGCTATCCCGGCAAGAAGCGAAAGCGCTGTGACAGAAGCAGCCACAGCGATCGAGACCATCACGCCTCCCGCAGTACGCTCAATGAGGCTGCGTCCCATGGTATCGGTTCCGAAGGGGAATTCCAGTGATGGCGGAAGGAGGCGGCGGAATGCATCGACATCCCCTGTTCCGCCGAAGGCAAGGCTGAAGATGATGAGGATCAGAAGAAGCGCACAGCCTACCCTTCTCATACAGCCTCCGTCCTTCTTGGATCAAGCAGGAAGATGACCAGCTCGGAGACAATGGAGACTGCGGCAGTTGCCATGGCGGCAAGCAGGACAAGGATACCGGCAAGGCTGGCATCCCTGGAAAGTGCCGCATCGACCATCAGCGATCCCAGCCCTGGGAGTGCGAAAACGGTCTCGATGGCAGCGCTCCCTCCAAGCATTGCTGCCGTGGTCTCTGCCGCAACCGACACAAGCACCGGCAGGGCCGGCCTGAAGGCAATATGCACTGCCGTATCCAGCCTGGCCATGCCATAGGAAGCAGCATAGAGCGCGTACCCTGATCCCATACTCTCACGCAGGGCCTTCCTGAAAACCATTATGAACAGGGATGAATGCAATGCAGCCATCGCAAGCGACGGGAGGAAGATGGAACCCAGCCATTCCCCGATGCCCTGCGACAGAGGGGAATATCCCGCAACGGGGAAGAGGCGCAGGAGGACAGAGAAGACCAGGATGAGGATCATGGAGGACAGGAAGAGCGGAACCGAGGCGGACAATGCAGCGAAAGCCGTCACAGCCGCACTTGCCGGCGTCTTCCTCTCAAGGGAGGCGAATGACGATACGATGGCCGCTGCAAGCGACATCACAAGGGAAAGCAGGCTTATCGAAAGCGTTACAGGCACCCTCGATGCGATCAGCCCGGCTACCTCAGAGCCTGCTATGGTCTCCCCCCATCTGCCTGACAGGAAGGATGAAAGGAATACCGCATATCGTATTCCGAATGGCTTTGCCAGCCCCTGCGCTTCCCTGTACGCCTCGACAGCCTCCTCTCCGGCATCCTCCGGCAGGATATAGGCAGAGCTGTCACCCGGGGAAAGCGCTACAAGGGTGAAGACCGCGAACGACAGGACAATGAGAGCCGCTGCGGATGAAGCGATCCTTGCGAATATCCTTCTCATCGGCTCCCGTTCCCAATATACGCATTCCTGAAATGGAAGCCATCGGAGAGATCGACACCAAGAAGCTCTGCAGACGATGCATATACCGTCGAGTAATGCCCCGGTACGATAGCAGGAACATATTCCCAGAGCCTGATCTGTGCCTTTTCCCACAGCTCCCGGGCCTCCTCCATGCTGCCAGCCTCTCCCACTGCCGCGATGAGGCCGAGGCACTCGCTGTCCTCGAGCCCGCCAGGGCTTGAAGGGGAGAGATAGAGCTTATCGAGAGGCAGCATCACGCGCGAGAGCGCGGACACATATATATCCCAAGCACTCTCATCCCTGCGCTTCTCAAGGAAAGCAGCCCAGTCAAGCACCGTTATCCGTGTCCTTATCCCTGCCTCCTCCAGCGATTGCGCCAGGGCAACCGCGATCTTGTCGAGATCGGTGAGGTTCGATACGAGGATGCGGACAGTCTCGCCGCTGTATCCCGATTCCCTGAGGTACCTTGCCGATTCCGCCAGGTCCATGCTGCCATAGGCATCAAGAGAGGGATCCACCGACCATGGATGCTCCATGTAATCCGAATGGATGGAGTATCCGTGCTCACCATAGCAGGCACGCATCAGGGCTTCCCTGTCGACAGCAAGCGCAACGGCCCGCCTGAAGCCCTGATCGGTGGATATCCCCTCCTTCTTGTTGAATACGATGGCTATGGAACCTGTCTCGCTTCCTTCAAGGAGCCTTATCCCGCTGTCTGCCTCAAGGCCGGGGATATCATCGGAGAGCACCATATCGATGAAATCATACTGACCGCTCTCAAGCCCGAGACGCCGGATGGAAGGATCCTTGACGAAGAAGTAGTCTATCGTCCCGATTTCCGGCTTCTCCCCCCGATAATCATCATTGGGCTCAAGGCGTATGCGCTCTCCCTCATTCCACCTGCCGATCCTGTAGGGTCCGGTACCCGGAACGCTGCTGCTTATGATCTCCCCCGGCTGGAGATCCTCGATGCACTCTGAAGGCAGCATGACGGCGCACTGCGGGGATGATGAGAGCATCATGGGAAAGAGCGCAAGCGATGAATCCGAATGAATCACCGCCCTGCCATCCTCCTCAGCGAAGCGCGCACCGCCTGCCGCGCGCGATGCCGCAGCATATGAATCCATCCATCTGTTCAGCGAAAGCACTGCATCATGGACATCGAACCTGGAACCATCGTGGAAAAGGACATCCTCACGGATGGATATCGAAAGATCCCTTCCATCATCGGAGAGGGTGTATGATGAAGCCAGCACCGGGACTATCTTCCCGTCGCTGTACGCAAGCAGCCTCTCGTATACGTTCCCTGCAAGGATGTTCCTCCCCGACACGGAAGCCCCGACCATCAGATCGGCAGACGGCGGTTCCTGCGCAACCGCTACGCTGAGCGCATCCGGCTCATGTCCGGAACTGCAGGAGACGAGGATGAACATGGCAATGGAAAGAAAGATCCTAACCACAGGATACCCCCCAGCCTCTGGCAGAGGTCATCCCCCTGCAGGGGCTTCACATCATAGCTTATCGATAAGCATCGAGCATTTGCCTGAAGGAATGGGAAGGGTCTTCTTCTTATCCTCATCGAGGATATGGATCGTGAAGTAATAGAGCTTCTCGCTCTCAAGGCGTATCTCCCATCCCCGGACATTCTTGTTCGAAAGGATGGTTATGCTGTTCTTCTTCAGCGAGAGATCCTCGATACCCATCTCCTCAAGCGAAGGCATCGTCCAGTAGACTGTCTTATGCGGAAGCGATATCTCGAGCCCGATTATGTTCTCGATGACCAGCGTTATCGTCACAAGGCCGAGCATCGGTATGTACCTCTCCCTGTTCGCATATCCCGCATCGCTGAAGGCGGCTGGCCCTTCGCCATCCGGCCTGTATACCTCCCAGGCATTCCCCTGCTTCTCCGAATCCGGATGGAGCGTATCGAGGATGAAGTACATATGCCTGATGGCGCACTCCCTGGCGAACACGAAGGAGCCGTAGTTTATCAGGCCCTTTATGACCATGTATGTGCAGAACGGCACCACACCGCCGCAGTAGCCGTTGAGTCCTGCTGAATAGTGAGGCGATGATACAGGCACTGCAGGGAAGGGATTCTCCGTACCGAATTCCCTGTCATCCTTCAGCTGGTCGATCAGGAAGGAGGCATATTCATCGTTCGGGATCTCTGCGAGAAGCGTCCAGTATGCTCCTATATGCTTGTTCCTTATGCGCCTGCCCTCGCTGTCCAGATCATAGTAGAAGTGATCCTCATCGTCCCACATCATGCTGTTGATCCTTGTCTTCACCGAGAAGTATATCCTCTTGTACCTGAAGGCAAGCTCCTTGTCATTCAGGATATCGCCTATGCTGGACATGTAGAGCGCGAATATGGCGACAGCCGAGTTGAAATCAACGGTGTATTCCGCACCATCACGTGCGAGGTTGCCCATATGCGTGGCGGAATAGGGAACGGAATAGAGTCCGTTCTCCTTCCTGAAGCTCTCCTGCATCCAGGCGAAGTACTTCTCCAGCACCGGCACGACATCCTTCAGCCTCTTCTTGTTGCCTATCTTGTGGAAGAAGACATATTCGACATATGAAAGGAGCGGAAGGGTCGCACCGAGCGGATTGTCATCGGTGAACACTGGCTTCTTCGTCTCTATATCGTAGTTCTCCGCTATCTGACCGTTCTCCTGCTGCATTGAATAGAAGAAGTCGATCATCGAATACGGGCTGTATATCTGATTGCTGTATACCAGGAACAGGGAAGAGAGAGAGACATCGAACAGATTCAGGGACCCTGAATCCCCGTGGGTGAAATATCCCTCGGGGAAGAGCCCTTCCTTCTCTCCCTGATGCCAGATCTCATCAAGCCAAACCCAGGTCCTGTCATACATATCGACAAAATCCTGATCGTAGAAATGAATACGGGGGACTAAATCTTTAACCAATTCCAAACTCCGTAATCTAAGGAAAAATCCCTGTTTTCTGTCCTTAAATCGCACTATACATATTACAAGAGGTAGCGGAGGAAGTCAAACGGAAATTTTTTGCTCTTTTCCATTGCTATTCAAGGAAATAAGACAGGAATAGTGTTCTGAGTGATTATCATGCGCCGCTCATGGGCGCGGCTGTATCAGGGACAGCGCGCCGGGCAGTACGCGGAGAGTGAATACCCGGCCGGCCGCAGTGAACACCTCGCCATCGCAATGCACGGGAAGATCGCCGGAGGATTCTATCGATATCCTGCTTGCCCTGAGGTATGTGAACAGCTGGCTTTCGGTGGTCTGCTTCCCCCTGAAGAACGCCGCGACAGCCTTCACGAGCCCCATCCGCTCAAGGGGATGGTTGGTGAACATCACATCCAGCTTGCCGTCATCGATGAGCGCGATCGGAGCCATTATGAAGGCGGATCCCATCCTGCGCCCGTTGCAGACTGATATCTGCTGTGTCTCGACGCTGACGGTGCTGCCATCGATCTCCATGCTGACATGGCAGGCCTTCGGCGGGTGGCGAAGGATATAGAGGAAGGCCACAGCATAGCTGAGCATGCCATTGAGATGCCTGTATCCCATCGCCCTGAAATCCACCATCGGCTCGAAGCCGAATCCGGTGCCGTTGAGGAAGTACATGCCATCGGGATGCTCAGGGCTGATGCATACCCCTGCATCAACCGGACGCGGCTCGGACAGAGCAATCACCCTGGCTGCCTCTGCGGCATTGGAGGGAATCCCGGCCATCCATGCGAAATCATTGCCTCGCCCTATCGGTATTATCCCCATGCTTATCCCGCTGACGCCTGAATGCATTATACCGTTCAGGACCTCATTCACGGTACCGTCGCCCCCGGCCGCGACTATCACGCGATAACCATAGGAAGCCCCTCGCCTGGCAAGATTCCTGGCATGCCCGGGCTCCCTCGTATATGCTACAGTGCAAGCCCTTCCATACCCGGCAAGAAGCTCGCGGATCTCATGGGCACGATGCCTTCCCTTACCCTTGGAGGCATTAGGGTTGATGATAAGGAGGATATCCTTCTGCAGCATGCATCCATTATCCACCTAAAAAGCGGTTCCGCTCAATATGGAATCGCAGATGCACTGCCCTTTCTTCCCTCATGATGATAGCATTCCGGTATGGATCTCATCATACGGGACATCGATGCAGTGATCGGCATGGAATGCCGTCGATGCGATATCGCAGTATCGGAGGGGCTTTTCTCCGACCTTTCCCCCAGGGGGAAATGCATGGAGCTTGACGGAAAGGGCCTGATCGCCGTTCCCGGCTTCATTGACACACACATACATGGAACAGGAGGATACGGCACGGAAGATGGCCAGGCCTCTTCCATCATCGCGCTCTCCAGGGTTCTGGCAGGGTACGGCGTGACATCATTCTTCCCCACTGTCTATGCCGCCTCCCCTGATACGATGGCAAGGAACATCAGGGCGATTGCCGGTGCTGCAGGAAGCGAGGGAGGAGCCAGGATAGCCGGCATACACATCGAAGGGCCATTCATCTCCCCCGATGCGGCAGGCGCACAGGACAGAAGCATGTGCATCCCCTTCTCAAAGGACATGATGCTCTCGCTGATAGAAGCGGGGAAGGGGCTGGTGAAGGCAATGACATGCGCTCCTGAGATCAGCGGCATCGAAGAGCTTGCTGCAATGGCCTCTGAGCATGGGATAGTGCTCCTGATGGGACATACCAAAGCCTCCTATGATGAAGCCGAGCGCGGTAGGAGGCTGGGGATCCATCATGCTGCGCACCTCTTCAATGCGATGCCTGCAATCCATCAGAGGGAGCCTGGTGCCGCTGGATGCATCCTCTTCAGCCAGGATATGACTGCGGAGATGATCCCGGATGGGCACCATGTGCACCCTGCCTTCCTGCGCTTCGCTGTGAAGGCAATGGGATGCGGCAGGATCGCGGCGGTGTCGGATGCCATCAGGCCTGCAGGGCTGGAAGAGGGAAAGACGGAAGCGAACGGGAAGGCTGTCAGGATGTGCGGCGGCATGTGGGTATCCGGAGACGGGATCATCCAGGGTTCCTCGCTGACAATGGCAAAGGCCTTCAGGAATCTCATAGGATGGGGATTCACGGTTCCGGAGGCAGCTGCCCTCACCTCATCAACGCCGGCAGCGGTATACGGCCTGTCAGACAGGGGCAGGATCGGGAATGGACTCAAAGCCGATCTTGTTGTAATGGACAGCGATCTCAGAATAAGATTCACTATAATCAACGGAGGCATAGTATGTGGTACAGCAAGCTGAGCAATAAGAGGCTCTGGAAGATATTCTCCGACATCTCCAGGATACCCAGGGAATCGGGGAATGAAGAAGGAATAAGGAAGTACCTCCTCTCATGGGCGGAGGAGAACAGGATAGAGGCCTCTTCGGACAGGAAGGGGAATGTATATATGCGCACGCCTGCGACTGCGGGCTTCGAGAAGCTCCCTGCCGTCGCTCTCCAGGCACACATGGACATGGTCTGCGTGAAGAAGGAAGGTTCGGCCCATGACTTCTCATCGGATCCTATCAGCATATCCACCGATGGAATAAGCGTATATGCAAAGGACACGTCGCTCGGAGCCGATGACGGGCTCGGCATCGCGATGATCCTGGATATACTGTCCGATCCTGAAGCGGAGCATGGCCCGCTCGAGGCGATAATCACCGTCGAGGAGGAAACGGGCCTCGGTGGCGCATATGGCATCGATGCCAGCAGGATCACGGCAAGGAGGCTCATCAACCTCGACAGCGAGGAGGAAGGCCTCATTTTCATCGGCTGTGCCGGCGGCCTTGATATCGACACATCGATCAGGCTCCGCTATGAAAAGCCGGACGGCACTGCGCTGAGGATAAGGGTCAGCGGCCTGCTGGGCGGCCACAGCGGAGGGGAGATCCACAAGGAAAGGGCAAATGCGATACATGTCCTGGCAAGGTTCCTGAACAGGCTGCCATCATTCCAGATCGCATCTATCTCAGGCGGCACGAGAAGGAATGTCATACCCTCCTCTGCCGAAGCCGTGATCACCGTCTCGGACCCCGATGCGGCCATCTCGCAGGCAAGAACGCTGCAGGAAGAGCTCAAGGCGGAATATGCGGTATCGGATCCGGGGATCACGATAGAAGCGGAAAAGACGGAAGCTCCCATTGCCGTGATAAAGCGCAAGAAGAGCAGGAAGATCGCGGACTTCCTCTTCACAGCACCGTATGGAGTGAGGAATATGAGCACATCCATAAGCGGCATAGTGGAGACTTCCGACAATCTTGCCATCGTCACTATCGAGAATGACAGGCTGTATGCCATCTTCTCCGTCAGGAGCAATACCGACTCGAGGAAGATGGCTCTCGGATATGAGATCCTGACGCTTGCAGAAGGCTTCGGATTCAAGGCGAAGGCCGGAGGCGAGTATCCATCATGGGCACCGGACCCATCATCGAAGCTTGCGAAGGAGACCGCTGCTGCCTACAGGAAGATAACCGGAAGGAAGAGCGTGGTCACAGCGATACATGCCGGGCTGGAATGCGGTATCATCAATTCCATCATCCCGGGCATGGAATCGATATCGATCGGACCGGATATAAAGGATGTCCATTCGGTGAACGAGAAAGCAGATGTCGCTTCGAGCGAAAGGATGGCGGAATTCGTCAAGAAGCTCCTTCCGATGCTGAAATAAGGGAAACGCGGGGAGCAATCCCCGCGCATGATGCATGAACAGATCGATAAGACTCACATTATCATCGCCTATATACTACCGCAGCACATCCTATTCCCTCGATGAAGCCAGGGCAAAAGCCGACAAGGCCGCTCCCGGATATGATGCGGCGGTCCTCTTCTCATACTCCTATTCGAACGAGCTGCTCACGGCAGAGCGCATTGCCTCCGGCGAAAGGGAGGGATACTCGGAGGAGGAGAAGAGGATAATCGAATCAGGTGGCGTCCTCGGAAGGAAGGAAGATGAGGATTTCCAGATTCCCGCAGGCATATACCTATTCGAGCAGCTTCCCTTCATACCGGATGAGAAGGATCTGATGCGCCTCATCCTGCCCTATGCGACAAGAAGCAGCGGAACCGTATTCGCAAGGCTCTACAAGGAGAGCATCCTGGAGTGCGTGATGCAGCTTCTCTTCCCCACAGGGTGAAGCTTGGTTATACTCATTGCATGCAAGTCGAGAAAATAAGCGACACATACCATCGCATTGCATTCCAGGATGGTTCGGTGGTCTTCCTCATCGGAACTGCCCATGTATCAAGGAACAGCGTGGAGGAAGTCGCATCAATCATATCAGAGGAGAATCCCGACAGGGTCTGCATAGAGCTTGATGCCTCAAGGATGGCAAGCAAGGCCGGAAACAGGAACTGGGAGGATATGGATATCAGGAAGGTGTTCAGGGAAGGGAAAGGCTTCCTTCTCCTTGCCAATACCGCGCTTGCCTCCTTCCAGAGGAAGCTCGGAGCGGAGACCGGAGCGAATCCAGGCGATGAGATACTCGGAGCAGCGAAGCTCGCCGATGAGAAAGGTATCCCTGTATCGCTATGCGACAGGGAAATACAGACCACATTCAGGCGTGCATGGGCGAAGAGCAGCCTGTGGAACAAATGCAAGCTCCTGGGCACCCTGATCTCCGCCGCATTCTCCGATGAGGAGATAACCCCGGAAGAGCTTGAGGAGCTGAAGAACCAGGAAACGCTGGAAGGGATGCTCAATGAAGTCGCAAAGGATCTCCCTTCGGTCAAGGAAGTCCTTATAGACGAAAGGGACACATACCTTGCGACGAAGATCTACAATGCTCCCGGCAGACGCAAGGTCGCCGTGATAGGTGCCGGTCATACCAAGGGGATACTGGCGAACTTCGAGAAGCTCGAAAGCGGCTCTGCGGTGAAATCCACGGAAGAGCTCGATACGGTTCCGAAGAAGAAGGGCTGGGGGCGGGCCGCCGAATTCCTGATTCCCTCGCTCATCGTGCTCCTGCTTGTGATAGGCATTGCCGCAAATGGATGGGATCAGGGGCTGAGGACATTCCTCTACTGGGTGATCGTGAATGCATGCGGTACATTCATCACAAGCGCCATAGCATGCGCGCACCCGCTGAATATGCTTGCCTGTGCCATCACTTCCCCTTTCTTCGCCCTGAATCCTGTCCTTGGCGTAGGGATGCTTGGCGGTATCCTCGAAGCTACATTCAGGAAGCCTAAAGTCAGGGATTTCGAGCATCTGAACGATGATGCGATGCATCTGAAGGGATGGTACAGCAACAGGATACTGCACTGCCTTCTGGTCTTCTTCCTCAGCTCGATAGGGAGCATGCTCGGCACATTCGTAGCCTTCCCATTGCTGATAGCCAGAATATAAGACGGGCTTACTAATCGCTATTTCCTTCTGCTGAAAGCCGCTATCAATGCGGCTTTTATATTGTCCACGCCGATTGCCATTATTTGTGATGATGCCTTATTTTCTGTGGAGAGAACCTTCCTGAAGCCCATATCGGAGAGGCTCTTCATCCTCCGTACGGAAAATGCCACGGGACGCACTTCCCCGGCAAGGGAAAGCTCCCCGAAGGCAGCAAGATCACCCGGCAGCGCTTTATCCTCCTTCGAGCTGTACAGCGCGAGTGCAAGGGCCAGCTCTATGGAGACCTCGGAAAGCCTGATACCACCGGCCACATTCACGTAGATATCCTGATCGGAAAGATCAAGTCCGGCATGCTTCTGGAGAATCGCTGCCACGCGGCTGACCCTGGCGGAATCTATCCTGTCGGAATATATCCTCTGGTATCCGGATTTGGCGGGGACAACGAGAGCCTGGATCTCCACAGCGAATGTACGGCTGCCTTCCACTGCGGAAGTGAATGCTATGCCGGATGGCAGCGTTTCCCCGGATCTTGAGGAGAGGAACACAGAGGAAGGATCCTTCATGCCATGGAGTCCGTCAGCATCCATCGTGAAGAGCCCGATCTCATCTACGGACCCGAATCTGTTCTTGCTCGCCCTCAGAAGCCTCACGCCATTCTCGGCGCTCTCGAAATAGAGCACCGTATCCACGATATGCTCTGCCAGCTTCGGGCCTGCTATGGTACCGTCCTTCGTTATATGGCCGATGAAGAAGATGGAAGCATCCAGCTTCTTCGCAAGGAGGGACAGCTCCATGCAGCCCGCCTTGATCTGGTTAGGCGAGCCAGCCATGGAAGCGATGGAGGAGCTATATATCGTCTGGAGGGAATCCACCACGATATACTGAGGCTTCATCCTTTCGATAGTCTCCGAAAGGACCTCAAGCCTCGTATCGCAGAAGATGGAGATCCTGTCAGACCTGAGGGAAAGGCGCTCTGCACGCATCCTTACCTGCGAAGGAGATTCCTCCCCGGATACATAAAGAACATCTCCATCCCCGCTCAGATGGCTGAGCATCTGGATCATTATGGTGCTCTTGCCTATTCCAGGCTCTCCCCCGACAAGCACGGAGGAAGGCTTCATCACGCCCCCTCCAAGGACCCTGTCGAGCTCATCGATGCCTGAGGAGACCCGCATGGATCTCTCATACGGAACCTCAGAGAGCCGGCGTACCGCCCCATCCATGACAGGCTGCTGATCAGCCTTGCCCTTCAGGGGAAGCACGGACTTCTCCTCCTCGAAGCTGTTCCAGCTGCCGCATTCAGGGCAGCGGCCGTTCCATTTGCTCTCTATGTGCCCGCATTCACGGCATACATACCTTACGGTGATTTCCTTCATCAGAAATCAAGGAGCTCCACATCGAAGACGAGGAATGAATCAGGCGGGATGACCCCAGGATATCCATATTCTCCGTATCCAAGCTCTGGAGGAATGATGAGAGTCCTCTTCTCTCCCTTCTTCATAGTCATCAGAGCCTCGTTCCAGCCTTCGATCACCTGCCCGATCGAGAACTTCGCAGGCTGCTTCCTTATAAGCGATGAATCGAAGATCTTGCCATTGAGAAGCGATCCCTGATAGTGCACCGTGACGCTCTGTCCATACTTAGGGGATTCAGAACCGGAGCCTTTCTTAGTTACAATATACCTTAACCCGGTATTGGTAATCTCCGCATTCGGATATCTGTTGTCGATTTCCTGCTCGATCCTCTTCCGTGCTTCCTTCAGCGCTTTCTGATGCCTTGCCTCGACTTCATCGCAGTATGTCGCAAAAGCTTCGCCAGAAGTATCGAAGGACTCTGCCTCCTTTCCGACACGGATGATCTCGACCTTATTTATCCTGTCACCCTGCTCGATGCTGTTCACGACATCCTGGCCCTCAAGGACGTGTCCGAAAACAGTATGCTTTCCATCAAGCCATGGAGTCGCTACATGGGTTATGAAGAACTGGCTGCCATTTGTACCAGGGCCTGCATTGGCCATGGAAAGCACACCGGGGCCATCATGTTTCAGCTCAGGATGGAATTCATCAGGGAATCTGTATCCTGGGCCGCCTGTGCCATCACCCTTAGGACATCCTCCCTGTATCATGAAATCCTTTATGACACGATGGAAGCTGAGGCCATCATAGAAAGGGATTCCTCCGTTCTCGATATTGAGGGTCCCTTCTGCAAGCCCGATGAAATTGCAGGTCGTCATAGGGCAGCGCTTATAGTCGAGTTCAAGGAGGATGTCTCCTTTTTCCGTATTCATCAATGCATAGATTCCGTCTTTGAGTTTTTCCTTATCCATTTCTGATTTCCTTTATCATTCAGTGAAGAGCTCTTCTCCTCCGCTGAGGAGCCCGTATATCCGTTCCAGATCCTGCTGTGACCTGAATTTGATGGTAAGCCGTCCCTTGCTGAGCGAACCCTTTATATCGCATCGGGCACCAACAGCAGAGACAAACTTCTCAACTACTTCCGAGATCTCAGGATCATCATTCCTTTCCTTCTTCTTCGGGATGAATTTGTGTCCTTTATTATACTCATCAGCAAGCCTTTCCGCTTCACGGACAGAAAGATCTCCCTCAAGGATCTTTTCCCTGAGAAGGTTCTGATCAGAAGGATTCACAAGGGATAATAACGCCCGGGCATGTCCCGCTGTAAGCGTTCCGGAGATCACATCATCCTTGATTGAATCATTCAGTCCAAGAAGTCTCAGTGAATTCGCAATGGCAGAGCGTGACTTGCCGACTTTCTCTGCAAGCTCTTCCTGAGTCATATGGGATCTCTGTATGAGATACTGGAAGGCAGCTGCTTCCTCGATAGGATTGAGATCCTCCCTCTGGATATTCTCGATGAGCGACATCTGCAGGCGCTCGATTTCGGAAAGCTTCCTTATGATGACAGGCACCTGCTCAAGTCCGGCTTCCCTGGCAGCACGGAATCTTCTCTCCCCGGCTATGATGGTGTATTTGCCCGGAACAAGCTCCTCGACAAGAAGAGGCTGGAGAATCCCCTGTTCCTTGATGGATGCAGCAAGTTCGGCAATGGATTCAGGATTGAAGGCCTTTCTGGGCTGATTTGGATTGGGCGATACATTGGCAAGCGGAACAAGGATGGCTTTTATCCTGTTCGGATCATCCTTTTCCGGTTCAGGAATCACTATGCCTGATGTACCTGACTGACTACCTTTTGAGACAGCTGCCTTTTTCCGTGGGGTTTTCTCCTTTGGCTGCGCCGCCGTCGCACCCGTAGTCTTGCTGATTACATTCTCAACTGGTCCATCAAAGTCAAAATCCCCGCCAAGCAAGGAACTGATACCCCTTCCAAGTCCATGCTTCTTATCACTAGACACGGCTCATCACCTCCTTTGCAAGCTCTGCAAATGCCTTCGTGCCGGCATTTGAGCGGTCATAGTAGTTTATCGGCAATCCATGTGATGGTGCTTCAGAAAGCCTGACTGACCTCGGGATTATTGTCTTGAAAACAAGATCTCCAAAGAATTCAGTGATATCCTCCACGACCTGACGGTTCAGAAGAGTTCTCTTTGAATACATCGTGAACAGGATGCCCAGTATCTTCAGATCAGGATTGAGTGACTTCCTCACGTTGCTTATTGTCCTCATTATGAGGTTCAATCCTTCCATCGCAAGGTATTCGCATTGCAAGGGAATAGCAACATACTGAGCCCATGCAAGAGCATTCATTGTCTCCAACCCCAATGATGGAGGACAATCCAGGATAATGAAATCAAAGTCATCATCAAGAGGTTCAAGGACTGTCCTGAGATAGAATTCCCGATTATTCTCATTGACCAGCTCAATGGAAAGACCAGCAACATCAATGGAACCAGGAATAACATAAAGATTATTGAAGATAGTAGACTGCACCGCCGAAGCAGCGGGTATGCGGCCAACGATAACCTGGTATATATTCGGTTTTCTCAGATCTCCGGAAACAGCACCCGTAAGATTGCATTGGGCATCAAAGTCAATCAGCAGTACTTTCTGCCCGAGTTCAGAAAGCGCAGATCCGAGATTGACAGCTGCCGTTGTCTTCCCTACACCGCCTTTCTGATTATAGAAAATCACCTTCTTAGCCTTCATATATATCAAAATACACCGTTAAGGAAAGCTTGTCAGCAAAAGAATTAGCAAGTAATGGAAAACTTGACCGGCAAGTAAGGAAATAGTATTCTTTAGACAGAAACCAAAGGAGGTTTTGTATGGCAGACACTGCTCAGGACATTGAGAAAACCGTAATAGATGCTATCAATGCTATTCGTCCAGCTCTTCAGAACGACGGCGGGGATATTGAATTCGTAAAGTATGACGCAGATGCAAAGAAGGCACACGTGAAGCTGGTAGGCGCCTGTGCAGGATGCCCAATGAGCCAGCTTACACTGACAAACGGTGTACAAAGGTACATAAGGGAAACCGTAGATCCTGAAATCACAGTCATAAATGACGATCAGATTTCAAGCTTCTTCTGATTCCGGCGATTCCTTCAAGCAAGCATTCAGGTGGAATATTTGATTCCACCTTTTTTTGTTTCACGTGAAACAATGCTATCGAACCTTATAGCTATTTATAGCTGGAAGACTCTTCACTGAATCAGCAAAACAGTTCTTAACGATGTTTTCCCAAGCGGAAATATGCTTTTTAAATCACCTTTTTAGATTTCCTTCCATGCATCAATCTTTTTCAAAACTTTCTGCACAATTCGATTGCAAAGGATTTCGTCCGCTTCAAGAATCCCTTGGAAGATTTCCATATGATTTTCTGTTTCACGTGAAACAAGAGCGGGACTTTGATTTTGTGAGAATCAGGTATCGACATTTTCTGTTCTGCATTTTATTATCTTCGTGATCGATAAGAATTGCGAGAGGGAGATCAAGCTCTTCTGCTAGATCAAAAACCGCAAATACGTGCTCCAAATGCAGATTTTCTTTATTAAATTATTATATACAGAAACAGATGCCTTGCACTCAGCGTATTATTTTTCCCTATTTAATAGGGTAGTTTTAACGGGATTCCATTCTGCATCGATTCATAGAAGCAGAATCCTTTTATACTGATCCAGCAGAATATGAAGTATCTGCTTAAGTGTTGGAATAATTTCCTTTTTTGATTGATAATTTACTTAAATTTTATGAAAATAGTCTGATAGTGATCTTTTCCTCGTATTGTATTCACTTTATTGGTAAGACAGGATTGCATGCTGTGCCATGAACTGAATGACCAGGATGCAGCTCAGGCAATCATGGAAAGCCAGCATGCACATGCAAAAAAGAAGCGCCTGCTCATCACAGGCGCATATCGTATCACATATTATCAGGCATCCTGCTCTGGCTTGCCTTCCTCCGCAGGTGCTGTCTCAGGTTTCTGCACTTCCTCCTCATCGTCCGATTCTTCCTGATATGCTGTAACTGCTATTGCATTCACGGAATCATCCCTCTTCTTGAAGGAAGCGACACGCACGCCCATCGCCGCACGTCCCTGTATGGATATATCCTTTGCATGGACTCTTATTGTCTGGCCCTTGAGCGTTACGAATACGACATCATTATCATCATTCACGGAAACAGCACCGACAAGGCCACCATCCTCAATGGTGTATATCCTCTGTCCCATCGTGCCTCTTCCATGGGCTCTGAACTGATCGAAGCGAACCTGCTTGCCTTTACCTTTCTCCGTGACCATGAGTATCCTGTGGTCATCGTCCACAGGAACGACTCCGATGACCTCATCATCACCCAGAAGCCTTATGCCGCGTACGCCGTGAGTGGCTCTTCCCATGGTACGGATCTCATCGGTATTCACTCTCAGACCCTTTCCATTGCGGGTGATGATCATGGCATCTTCCCCATCATGCACGAATATGGATTCCACCAGCTCATCACCTTCATCGAGGATTATCGCCTTGACACCTCTTGCCTTTGCGTTGATGAAGTCATTCAGCCTTACTTTCTTGGCTACGCCGAGGCGGGTCACCATCAGCAGATATGTCCCTTCCTCGAAAGCAGGGAATGTAACGATGGATGTCACCTTCTCATTGTTCTCTATCTGAAGGAAGTTCTTGATATTGGATCCCTTTGTCGCCTTTGCTCCCTCAGGAATCTCGAAAGCCTTTATATAATAGGCCTTCCCGAAGTTGGTTACGAACATTATGAGATCGTGCGAGGAGCAGATGAAGAGATGATCTACATAATCGCCATCAACAAGCTTGGCGCCGATCGTGCCTTTTCCGCCGCGGCCCTGCGCCTTGTATTCGGTTGTGCTGAGCCTCTTCGCGAATCCTTTCTTGGAGATGTTGATTACGACATCCTCCTTCTTTATGAAGTCCTCAGGTGATGCATCATTGAGCTCCTGCTCGATGATTTCAGTGCGTCTCCTGTCGCCGTAGGATTCTCCTATCGCCCGTATCTCATCCTTCACGACTCCAAGGATCTTGTTCCTGTCGGAAAGTATATCCTTGTAATACGCGATCTTCGCCTCCAGATCGGAAAGCTCGTCAAGGATCTTCTCGGTCTCCAGATGCGAAAGGCGTCCAAGCTTCATATCGATTATGGCATCTGCCTGTATCTTATCCAGTCCGAAGGCCTTCTGAAGCTCAAGGGAAGCTACGTTATTGTCCTGGCTTTCCTTGATTATCCTTATGACCTCATCGATATTCTCAAGGCCGATCTTCAGTCCGAGGAGTATATGGGCTCTTTCCTCTGCCTTCCTGAGATCGTATCTCGTACGTCTCTCCGTGACCTCCTCACGATGGTCCACATATATCTGGACCATATCCTTGAGCGTCATGAGCTTGGGACGTCCCTGGTATATTGCGAGATTGTAGGCATTGAAGTTGCTCTGCAGGGCAGTGCGGCTGAAAAGCATATTCAGCACGATCTTGGGAACAGCTCCCTGCTTGAGCTCTATCACGACACGGATTCCATCGCGTCCGGACTCATCGCGGACTGATGCTATGTTAGGAATCACGTTATCCTTCCTCAGATCATCGATCTTCTTGACCAGCTCCGCCTTGTTCACCTGATAGGGAAGCTCGGTGAATATGATCGCATCATGGCCACGGTCGTTCTCCTCGATCTCATATCTCGAGCGGATTACGATCTTGCCCTTTCCTGTGGTGTAGGCATCCATGATCCCCTTCTTGCCGCAGATTATGCCATATGAAGGGAAGTCAGGGCCCTTGATGTAGTTCATCAGCTCCGCAATCGTGATATCCGGGTTATCGATATACGCGCAGATGCCATTGACCACCTCACTGAGATTATGGGGAGCAAGATTCGTTGCCATCCCGACAGCTATTCCAGACGATCCATTCGTAAGAAGGAACGGGAATGCAGCAGGAAGGACCGAAGGCTCTTCTGTCGAACCATCATAGTTAGGAGCGAAATCGACGGTCTCCTTCTGTATATCGGTGAGCATTTCCTCACCGATGCGGCTCATGCGGGCTTCCGTATACCTCATAGCAGCAGGAGGATCGCCGTCTATCGATCCGAAGTTGCCCTGCGGTGCGACAACCGGATAGCGCAGCGAGAAATCCTGTCCGAGGCGCACAAGCGCATCATAGACAGAGGCATCTCCGTGCGGATGGTACTTACCGAGTACGTCACCTACTATGCGGGCGCATTTCTTGTTGGGGGAGTTGTATCGTATGCCAAGCTCCCACATATCATATAGGATCCTCCTGTGCACTGGCTTGAGGCCATCCCTTGCATCGGGAAGCGCACGGCTGATTATGACCGACATCGCATAGTTGATGTAGCTTGTCTTCATCTCCTCAGAGATGTCCGCCATCACGATACGTGGATTGAGTTCCTGATTATCTTCCATACTGTACCTCAGATATCAAGCGTCCTGACGAAGGTCGCATTCTGCTCGATGAATTCCCTTCTGGGTTCAACATCCTCGCCCATAAGCATCGAGAAGACCCTGTCTGCCTGCTCTGCATCCTCGAGATGCACCTTGCCGATCATCCTGGTCTCGGGATTCATCGTAGTCTCCCAGAGCTGCTCGGGATTCATCTCGCCGAGACCCTTATAGCGCTGGATTGCGATCCTGGACTCATCTACCCCGGGAGCATATTCATCGAGTATCCTCTTCTTGTCCACCTCATCATAAGCATAGAAGTCCTTCTTGCTTATCGTGATCTTATAGAGGGGAGGCATGGCGAAGTATATGTAGCCGGCCTCGATGAGAGGACGCATATAGCGGAAGAAGAAAGTGAGCAGCAGAGTCCTGATGTGAGATCCATCGACATCGGCATCCGCCATGATTATTATCTTGTGGTATCTTGCCTTCGATATATCGAAAGTCTTCTCCTCTTCCTTGCCGGTGCCTTCATCATCATCATCGTATGATGAATCCCTTCCGGTATCGTTATACCTTGTAATACCGGCTCCTATCGTCTGGATGACAGGCTCAAGCTTGTCGTTGTTGAGGACCTTGGCTTCCTGTGCCTTCTCGACATTGAGCATCTTCCCCCACAGAGGAAGGATTGCCTGGAATCTGCTGTCGCGTCCCTGCTTCGCTGATCCGCCTGCACTGTCTCCCTCGACTATGAATACCTCGCAGCGTGCTGGATCGCGCTCTGTGCAATCCGCGAGCTTGCCAGGAAGCCCGCCACCCTCAGACTTCTTCCTTATGTTCTCCCTGGCCTTCCTTGCGGCGACACGCCCGAGAGCGGCATTGGTGACCTTATCGAGAAGCCTGTCTATCGAATCGGGGTACTCATCGAAGTAATTGGTGAGATTCTCATAGACAAGGGAATCCACGATGCCCTTGACATTCGAATTCCCGAGCTTCATCTTCGTCTGCCCTTCGAACTGCGGATTGGGTATCTTGACGGATATGACGGCAGTGAGTCCTTCAGATATATCCGAGGACTCAAGGCTGTCAGGGTATTTCTTCATGTACTTGATGCTTTTCTTCAGCTGGTTGTTAAGGCAGCGTGAGAGGGCTGCCCTGAAGCCTGAAAGATGAGTGCCGCCTTCCCTTGTGTTTATATTGTTCACGAATGTGAAGATCTTCTCATCGTATTTGTCGTTGTACTGAAGGGAAACCTCTACTGATACATCATCCTTCTGGCATTCGAAGGAAATCGGATCGAAGAGGACTGTCTTGTATTCATTAAGATACCTGACGAAGGATGAAAGGCCGCCTTCGGCATGGAATGTCTCCTTCCTCTGCTCTTCTCCACGGTTGTCGGTGATCGATATGGTTATGCCCTTATTGAGGTATGAAAGCTCCTTGAATCTTGCCGAAAGCGTGTCATAGCTGAATGAATTCGGCTCCATTATCTCGAAATCAGGGGTGAATCTGACTATCGTTCCGGTCCTGTCGGTATCACCGATCTCGGCAACATCGCCATCAGGTATTCCGCGATGATACACCTGCCTGTAGACATGGGGAGCACGATGGACAGTCACTTCCATCCAGGAGGAAAGGGCATTCACGCAGGATACACCAACGCCATGTAGACCTCCTGAGACCTTATAGGCGTTATGATCGAACTTGCCGCCTGCATGGAGCTGCGTGAGGACAACCTCAAGCGAGCTCTTGCCTTCCTCAGGATGTATATCAACAGGAATGCCGCGGCCATTGTCCTCGACTGTGCATATCTCGCCGTCCGGTCCGTTGTCCAGGAATACCCTGATATCATTGCAGTACCCGGCCATAGCCTCATCAATGGAATTGTCCACGACTTCGTAGACAAGATGATGAAGCCCGTCAATGCCTGTCGATCCGATATACATACCCGGCCTGAGCCTTACGGCCTCAAGGCCCTTGAGGACAGTTATACCGCTGGAATTGTAGTTCTCGCTGGCCCTGATCTCGGCTTCAAGCTCGGCTTTGTCATGTCCGGCGATCTTCAGTTCTTCGTTGTCCATAAAATCCTTCCGTTCTTTTCCTGAATCTGATTATCCGCACCTTCAAGACGAAGGCCGGACATATAGTCTGAAACGGATAGTTCAGCCATCCTGAGTATACTTTTTCCTCCTTTGTTCATCAAGTATCGCAGTAAAAATGGATTTTTATATATTTCCTTTATATAGATTGAATTATATAAATACCAGAAGAGAGCTTGAACACATCTTGCTTTACCGTGTGCGGATGCTTTGCTATAATCCACGGAATATGGGAAATCTTGAGTCTATATGGCAGGAAGCGGCTGAGCATCTCGAATCATCGCTGCCTGATGCCAAGAAGCAGTGGATACGCAGGATATCATACAGCGGAGACAGGGACGGAACGCTTGTCCTTTCACTTTCATCTCCTTTCTACAGGTCTACGACGGAGAAGAACTGCCGCATAGATATAGAGAACATGGTGTCAGAAATAGCAGGACATGATATCCCTGTCGAATTCATAGTCGATCCATCAAGGAAAGCGCCCAGGACCGAGAGGAAAGCGGAAAGGAAAGCAGAGCAATCAGAGCCTGTATCCAGGAATACTACCCTCAACAGGCAGTATTCATTCGATAACTTCATAGCAGGCGACAACAGCAGCTTCGCCTTCAATGCATGCAAGGTCATAGCCCAGAATCCCGGAACATCATTCAATCCGTGCCTTATATACGGCGGAGTAGGACTGGGCAAGACACATCTGCTTGAATCTATAGGGAACTACATAGACGAGCATAATCCGAAGATGAAGATAATCTATGTAACGGCAGAGAGCTTCACGAATGAATTCATAGACTCGCTGATGTCCAAGGAGAAGATATCGGCATTCAAATCGAAGTACAGGAATGTCGACGTGCTTCTGATAGATGACATACATTTCCTCCAGAAGAAGGACTCGACCCAGGAAGAGCTCTTCCATACATTCAACGAGCTTTATGACAGCCACAAGCAGATAGTCCTTACATGCGATCGTCCGATAACCGAGCTGACAGATATAACGGACAGGCTGAAGACCAGATTCAGGAAGGGACTCAATGTGGATCTCCAGCCGCCTGCTTATGAGACAAGGATGGCCATAGCACTGCAGAAATGCAGGGAGAAGGGCTATCAGATAGACCAGAAGGTGCTGGATTACATATGCCAGAGCATAAATACGAACGTAAGGGATCTGGAAGGCGCCCTTACGACACTCAGCTCATTCGCGACCCTTGTCGGAAAGCCTGTTACCCTTGAAATAGCCAAGGAGCAGCTGAAGAACTTCATAGTCTCTCCGGCAATAAGGAACAATGATATAACAATCGATATGATAATCCAGAAAACGGCAGCCTATTTCAACGTTAAGGATTATGATATACGCGGTAAAAGCAGGAATAAGAACATCACTCTTGCTCGTCATATATCAATATACCTGGCTTCTATCCTCACTTCCTACTCGCTTTCCGAGATAGGAAAGTTCATGAATGGAAAGGATCATACCACGATCATGTACTCAGTGGAGAAGATAAAATCCATACTTGATACGGATGAATCGGTAAGGCAGGCAGTAGGCACCATAAAGAACGATCTGCTGAATGGCTGACTTTTCCACATACGGTGGAAAAACCATGTGGATAAGATGTTGAAAACCTGTGGAATCGATATGGAGACAATGTGGAAAGGGAATCGGTTTTCCACAGCGCTTTCGGATGCCTCGTTTATACCTGTGGAAAACCGTGGTGCAGACTGCCTTCTATCCACAATCAATTCCACAGCGTATAATATTCAGCAATAAGCAATTGTATATGGTTTTCCACATTTCCGCGCCCTTTATTATTACTACTGGACTTCATTTTATGGTATATTAAGTAAGAATAAGGAGAGACTTCTGTGAAATTCATTTGCCGGGCCAGCCTGCTCCGCGAGGAAATAGAGCTGGCAAACAGCTTCTCAAGCTCCAGGAATTCCCTTTCGATACTGAGCAATGTCCTTCTCGATGCCAGCAATGACACGCTCACGATAAAGGCAACAGACCAGAATACGGGCTTCACCTCCCAGATCTCCGTATCAGTGATAGTCCCTGGAAGGACAACCGTATTCTGCGAGAAGCTATCGCAGCTGCTGAAGAACATACCTGATGAGGAGATACAGGTTGAGGAAAAGGATGGGAACCTCGTCATCGAGCCATCCGATGAGAGCGGATCATTCTCAATAAGCATAAGGACTATAGAGGCATCCAAATTCCCTGAGCTGTGCTCAATAGACGATGAACTGTATTTCCCCCTTACACAACGTGATTTCTTCGACATGATAGACAAGACATCATTCGCAGTCGCATCCGATGATTCAAGGCACTTCCTTACAGGCGTATATATGGAGAAGAAGGATGACAAGCTTGCAATGGTGGCTACCGATGGCAAGAGGATGGCTTATGTCTGCCGCATGTTCGAGCAGGGAATACCTGATTTCCCTCCTGCGATAATGACTGTCAGGTTCCTTTCGCTCCTCAGATCCATAGGAAGCGGAGAAGGGCTGTTCTCGCTTGGCGTAAAGGAAGGATACATATTCGCAAAGCTCGGAAACAGGACAATATATTCCTCCCTTATACAGGGAACATATGCTGCATATGAGAAGGTCATACCGAGGAATCTCGAGAACACAGCCGTACTCAAGAAGGAGGATGCGGAGAAAGCCATCTCACTCATATCCATACTCGTAGAGAAGAATTCCAAGAGGATATTCCTTGATCTAAGGGAGAACAGGATCATATTCTCCGGTGAGAATACCGAATTCGGCGAAAGCCATCAGGAAATACCCGCATCCTACAGTGGTCCAGCTGTGAGGATTTCATTCAACTGCTCCCTGCTTCTCTCACCGATAAAGAAGATAAACTCGGATTACATAAGGATCATGTTCAGCAAGCCTTCCTCCGCCATGATCTTCACATCAGATCCTGAAAAGGATTATCTCTTCGTTCTCATGCCGATGCAGCTTTCATGAGATTCGAATCAATAGATATATCAGGATTCAGGAATATATCCTCCGCATCCGTTTCCTGCGATGCGGGGGATATTGTTCTCACTGGGATAAACGGCCAGGGAAAGACCAATTTCCTCGAAGCTGCCTATATTCTCTGCTATGGCTCATCATTCAGGACATCCAATCTGAAGGACAGTGTCATGCATGGAAGCAATGGATTCTCGCTGGAAGGTCATTTCATCGATGATGGCATAAGGGGATGCATATCGGTTTCCTTCATATCAGGGAAGAGAAGGATAGAGATAGATGGAAAGGAGCTCCGTGACAGGCGTGATCTCATATACAGCTTCCCATGCATAGTATTCTCACATGATGATATATCCTTCATAAGGGGGGAAGCCGAAAGCAGAAGGAGGTTCTTCGATCAGATGATGAGCCTTTATTCCCCTGCATACTTCGATGCTCATAGGGCATACAGGACGATCCTGATGCAGAGGAATGCTGCGATAAAAAGCTGCAGCAGCCAGCTTGCTTCCCTCTATGATGAGCGTCTTGCCCTCTATGGCCTTGAGATGATGAAGGAAAGGGCAGAGGCTGTGTATGGATTCAATTCCATATTCCCGGAGCTTTTCAGGGAAATATCGGAAACGGATATGGATGTGAGGATAAAGTACCAGCCATCATGGTGTGCAATGGACAGCAAGGATGATATAGTGTCCTATCTTGCAAGGAATTCAGAGCGTGATATCATCATGCAGACTACATCAAGCGGACCGCATCGCGACAGGTTCTCAGTCACTGCAGATGATATTCCGTTCGCGTCTGTAGGATCGACGGGCCAGATAAGGCTTGCTTCGATACTTTTCAGGATAGCTGAGGCAATATACTTCAGGAAGATGACAGGGAAGGATCCCATCCTTCTGATAGACGATGTGCTTCTTGAGCTCGATGACAGGCGGAGGGGACGTGTGCTTTCATCCCTTCCTGGGTATTCGCAGGCATTCTATACATTCCTTCCACGGGAAAGCTACTTCTCGGTTGAGAAGGATGATCCTATATACTATAGGGTTGAGGACGGGAGGTTCACAGATGGGAGATATTAAGGATATCCGTACGCTCGTCAGTGCATATATGGAGAATCTCGTCAGGACTCCTTCCGTAAGATACCATCGTGAGTGGCCTGCAATAGCAGGACCTTCCCTGAGAAGGCTCACTGAATTCGCCAGGCTTGATGGCAGCAGGATAATGATATATGCAGAGGGTTCTTCAGCAAGGAACCTTGTGCTCCTTGAGAAGAGGAGGCTACTTAGGGATTTCAACCGCAGATTCCCTGAAGCAGGAGCTGATGATATAGTGATCATAAGGAAATGAGGCAATGTCCCGGTATTGACCACTGATGCGGTGTTTGCTAGAATCCCATAATCGGGCGATAAGCTCTTCATTATTTTGGAATAAACGCTTTTAAGCGATATAATTGGAGTAGATCAGATGAGTTACAAAGGCAAAAGGACCTATCATCCCAGCAAGATGAAGAGGACAAGGAAGTTTGGTTTCCGTGCAAGAATGGCCACTAAGGGCGGTCGTTTGGTGCTTGCTCGCCGCAGAGCTAAGGGCAGACACAGCCTTACAGCCAGCGATGAGAAGAAGCCTTACTAAGACAGAGATCATCAGGAAGAAAGAAGAGATCGATCGCATTTTCAGGCAGGGTAGATCATCGTCATGCCAGGGAATGCGATTGATCAGTCTCAGCAACAATCTGGGTTTTGACCGCATCATAGTGATTCCTGCAAAGCATTTCGGACGTGCTGTCGACCGCAATAAGGCGCGGCGCAGGGCGAAGGAGATATTCAGGTGCTATGACAGGAGGATAAGCTCAGCCAATCCGATTGAAGATGAAGGACGTGATTATGTCCTTGTTCTGTATCCAGGTAAGGTTTCCGGTTTTTCCTTGCTTGAGTCCGGCTTTCTATCATTGCTGGACAGGAATCACCGGAAATAGCCGTATTTCCAGATCTCATCAGCAGAGAGTTCCTATTCCAGCTTACGGATACATATCTTGCCATCGGTTAAGGAGTACAGATGGATAGGAATACCATCATTGCAGTGATATTGTCAGTGATAGTCATAACTGCGGGTATGACTATACAAGCGGTGCTGTTTCCGCCGGAGATGCCTCCAGCTGCAGCATCCGAGGAGGAGATGCCATCCGAAAGCACGGCTCCTCTTCCGGTGCAGTCTGGATCTGAGATAACCGCAGAAGGTTCCGTTGAGGATGCATCCCCGTTCGAGATAGCGGCAGGATCGTATGTGATCGTATTCGATCCCATGGGCGGTGATATATCGTCTATCAGGCTTTCCGAGCATCTCGATAACGGAAGTCCTGTGGAGCTTGTATTCCGCGATCCTGATGACGCGGATCTGTTCACCCTCTACGCAGGTGGGGACAGGAATGCTCCGATAGATGATGCGTTCTCCCATTCAATAGAGAACAGGGAGGATTTCACCATCGTGGCCTTCTCCCGTGATTTCGTTTCAGCTGATGGGAATCCATTCACAATAGAGAAGCGTTATGCGATACCTCTCAATGGCGAGTACATGATACAGCTGCAGGTGAATATCAGCACACCTGATGGCTCGCCTGTCCCTCTCAATGACGGATCCATCATGTATTCCGTATCGGTAGGGCCGCAGATCGGACCGTCCTTCTCCTCTGTATCGAACAGCTATGACTACAGGCGCGTCTCCGTCAGATATGACGGCAGGAGCATGAAGAATGCTGGATTCGATGATGGCGTGTTCGTATCGGACAGCGATGAGACAGTCGACTGGATGGCGCTTGCGGGTAAGTATTTTGCATTCATATTCATATCTGAGACTGACGGAATCATAGCCTCTGCATATGCAGAACAGAGCGAAAGCAGCACTGAAGTGCCACAGAAGGATGTCATATATCTCAACAGGACTGCTTCAGGATCATCATCGGTCTCTGATATGTACTCATTCTATGCAGGTCCCAAGGTCAAATCCAATCTCGATATCTATGACACGAGAAGCAGCAATGCCTTCAATATAGAAGGGCATGATCTTACTGATATAATCGAGGGTAGCTGGCTTTCATGGCTTGAGTCGATACTCAACTGGATACTGCAGACATTCCATAAGGTCATACCCAATTACGGAGTAGCGATCATCCTCCTTACCATACTCATAAAGCTCCTGCTGCAGCCGCTTACGAAGAAGGGCATGGATTCGACGGCCAAGATGGGGGCGCTTGCACCGAAGATCAATGAGATAAAGGAGAGGTATCCAAATGATCCTGAGGCGCAGAATGCCGCGATGGCGAAGCTGTATAAGGAAGAGGGGATCAATCCTATGGGATCCTGCATCCCGATGCTCATACAGTTCCCGATATTCATCGCGCTCTATGGCCTTCTGAATACGAACTTCGATCTCCGCGGATCGATGTTCATACCTGGATGGATTCCGGATCTTTCGATCCCGGATACGATATTCACGCTTCCATTCGGCATCCCGCTTCTAGGCAGCCAGGTGCATCTGCTTCCCATACTCTATACGTTCTCCATGATATTCTCCATGAAGATAACGCAGTCGGGAAGCCAGGCAGGCCAGCAGCAGAGCATGATAGCATTCATGACATATGGAATGCCCATCATCTTCTTCTTCATAATGTACAATGCGCCTTCTGGGCTCCTTCTGTACTGGACGACTGTCAACCTGATATCCATCGGGCAGCAGCTTTTCGTCAACAGGAGGAAGAAAGCTGCCTATGCGGAGGAGATCGCAGAGCATGATGCCGCCAGGAAAGCCAGGAAGGAAGCAAAGAGAAAGAGCAGGAGAAAGTAATATGCAGAACGAATTCGAAGGAAGAACCGAACAGGAAGCTATAGATAAGGCAATACGCGAGCTTGGGCTTGACCGTGACGCATTCGATGTGGAGATCGTCGAGCGTGAGAAGAAGGGCCTCTTCAGGAAGGGCAGCGTAAGGATAAGGGTATATTACGGCGATGACCGTGCATCCGATGAGGAAGCAGCTGAGGAGGAATCCTCCTCATGCATGGACAGGAATCCTGATCCGCAGAACGACAGCGAGAGGAAGATACTCGAGTTCCTTGATACCCTGATAATGAAGATGGGATATTCAGGGAAGTCATCGATTTCCTTCCGCCGCGATTCCAAGATCGGCATAAACATCGAAAGCGAGGATTCATCCATCATAATCGGAAGGAAGGGCAAGAACCTCGATGCCATCCAGCTGATAGCCAATGTCTATGCAGGCAATCTCGATCCGGATATCAAGGTGGTGATAGACAGCGAGAACTACAGGATGAGGCATGAGGAGCAGATCATCCGCAATGCCTACAGGACAGCAGAGCAGGTTAGGCGCACAGGGAGGTCGAAGCTTCTCGATCCGATGAACCCGTTCGAACGCCGCCTCGTCCACACAGCGCTCAATGATTTCGATGGAGTCGAGACGAAGAGCGAAGGCGATGGGCTTTACAAGCAGGTGCGCATACTGCCAAGGAACAGCTGAGCCAGGCAAGCTGCGGGAAACCGCAGCTTTTCTATTGACTTATGGTTTTGATAATGATACCTTATTGATAACAGTTATCGATAAGTATGAAGGATAGAAGGAACACACTGCAGAAGGAGCTTACATTCGAGGCCGTACAGGGGTTCAGCGGTCATCCAAGCGCTGATGATATATACAGGATGATATCCGCTGAGCACAGCACGATCTCCAAGGCAACTGTCTATCGCAACCTTTTCTCCCTCTGTGAGGAGGGCAGGATAGGCAAGGTCATTCCGGTAGGATGCAGTGAAGCCCATTATGATCATCGCATCGACAGGCATTGCCATGCCCATTGCATTAAGTGCGGACGGGTCGTGGATGTTGATGTATCATATGATATGAGTTCAGCAAGGGATGCCCATGCTATGGAAGATGGTTTCACGATTCTGTCACATGAGCTTATATTCGAAGGAATCTGCAGGAACTGCAGAGATAAGGAGATGAAAAATGGAACTGAAGGGATCAAGGACTGAGAAGAATCTTCAGGCGGCATTTGCCGGTGAGAGCCAGGCAAGGAACAAGTATACCTACTTTGCATCCAAGGCAAAGAAGGAAGGATATGAGCAGATTGCGGCTCTTTTCCTTGAGACAGCTGATAACGAGAAGGAGCATGCCAAGCTCTGGTTCAAGTACCTCGAGGGTGGTGACATCAAGGGTACAGCAGAGAACCTCAAGGCAGCGGCAGAAGGCGAGAACTATGAGTGGACTGATATGTACGCTGAGTTCGCCAAGGTAGCTGAGGAGGAAGGCTTCAAGGAAATCGCAGCCAAGTTCAGGGGTGTGGCAGCGATTGAGAAGCATCATGAGGAGAGATACCTTGCGCTTCTCAAGAACGTCGAGGAAGGGCTTGTATTCTCCCGCGATGGCGAGATGATCTGGAAGTGCAGGAACTGCGGACATATCGTCGTAGGGAAGAAGGCTCCCCAGATGTGCCCTGTCTGCGCTCATCCGCAGGCATACTTCGAGCTCGTAGGACAGAATTACTGATATCCTCAGCCCGTACATGCACCGCCCCGCGAGGGGCGGTTGCTGTTCTCATGCCATGTGCCATTGACTATTGAGCCGCTCCATGGATTCTAATAGCGTAGGAGATATCAATGCAGCGCGATACCGAGAAGCTTTTCATAGGGACCAAGCCGGGGCATCTGTTCTTCAGGGCAGCCATACCAGGGGCGATGGGCATGCTGCTTTCATCCATGTACTACCTGCTTGAGGCAGTGCTTGTCGGCCGTGTGCTGGGAACCGAGGCTTTCGCAGGGCTCAACCTCGCGATGCCTTTCGTCATCATAAATTTCGCTGTCTCGGATCTCATCGGTGTCGGATCATCGGTGCAGATAGCCATAAAGCTCGGACGGAAGGAAAAGGAGAGCGCAGATAACTTCTTCTCCTGCGCGGTCCTTATGATATTCATAGCAGGGATAGCGCTTGGTGCCGCGCTTTTCCTATCCGCCCCTGCTGTCTTCCGCGCCATGGGGGCAAGCGAAACGCTTGTGCCGTACGCCGTTTCATATCTGAGGGTATATGCACTCTTCTCACCGCTCACCACATTCGCTTTCGCGGTGGATAACTATCTCAGGATATGCGGCAGGATCCGGTACTCATTCATGATGAATGCCGTCCTTGCAGGCATGTCTCTCATATATGAGATGATATTCCTCATACTCCTGGGAGGCGGAATCGCATCCGCGGCGCTCGGGACATCGCTCGGGATATCCACAGCGGTCATATTCGGATTCCTTCCTTTCATCAGGGGGAAAGTGGATCTCGGATTCGTACGGCCCCGGTTCAGCCGCCATCTGATAGCATCGATAGTCTCATGCGGACTTCCCACATTCCTTTCCAATGTCTCCGGAAGGATAGTATCCATCGTCATGAATGTGCTGCTCCTCGCTTTCGGCGGCTCGGCTGCGGTCAGCATATATGGGATCATCATGAATGCCGATGGCATTGCCATTCCTCTCCTGTATGGCACCTGCGATTCCATGCAGCCATCAGTAGGGTATAACTGGGGTGCAGGACGTAAGGACAGGGTAGCGGCAATAGAGAGGTACTGCTATGGCACAGGCGCTGCCATATCCTTGCTTCTCGGGCTCTTCCTTCTCATCTTCCCGGAGGCTGCGGTCAGCCTTTTCGTCGAGGATGGAGGAACCGCTATCCATGGGATGGGGATATCTGCAGTGAGGATAGCATCATCTGCATACATCTTCAGATGGGTAGCTATCTGCACCCAGAGCTTCATGTCAGCTATCGAGAAGCCGAAGCATGCCGCTGCGATATCCGTATCCGGAGCCTTCATATTCCCGATGCTCATGATGCTTGCGCTCTATCCGCTGGGACTTGATGGCATATGGCTGAATCTTCCTATGACAACGCTTCTCTGCGCCGTTCTCTCGGCATCCATACTGCTGAGCAGCAGGAAGCACTTCCGGTGATGGAGGCCTTTGCGGCAGTCCTTTCCCTGCCGGGGGTCCTTTTCCGCCTTCCATGGAATGGCAGCGGGATGCCTTTCTGATATAGACGCTATATATAGTTTTTCCACAGGTTTTCCACAGTGCAGTGGAAATGGTGTGGAAAACGCATCCGAAACGGTCTGAAGGCATTCTGGGAGGCAATATGAATCAAAATCGTACATCCATGTTAACTTGTTCCAATATAAGAAGATAAATGCCGGTATTAACATGCAGGTAACACAGTTTCTATATAGATTCAATGGTTATTCCATTTCATTTCCGGCTATGCGGAAAGCCCTTTTCCCACATGGTTTTCCACAGGTTTTCCACAGCTCTGTGCACAAGTCTGCTGATGATGCAACTAGCACTCTCATCAATAATTACCGGGAGTAAAATATCAGTGCGCAGATCTCGATGCTAGTGTTCTGTCCCAAGAAGCCCGTGATGATACAGATGGACTTCCCTGTAAAGCTGCCTTACATTCCCCGGGAAATCATGCATGAATGGAGCATAATCCGTGATCCTGTTGCCTATGTAGCCATTATCCTCCTCGCATCTGGCGATGAGCTCAGGTATATCCTCCATATGCTCCGAGAGGCTTGGAAGCCTTATGCTCACGAAGCCTATCCTGCTGCGGAAATCAAGCCTCATCCTCTTCTCATCCACAAGTGTCTGTATATCGACATTGCCTGCCGTTATGAGACGGAAGGATGAATGGCATACCCTGTCCGATCCGAGCCTGCGGTAGTTCCCTGTCTCGATCACGCTGAGGAGCGAGGACTGCATCGATATGCACAGATCCTGGATCTCGTCCAGGAACAGAGTGGAGCCGTCCGCGCATGCGAGAAGCCCCGGCCTGTCATCCGATGCTCCTGAGAATGCTCCCTTCAGATGCCCGAACAGGGTGCTCTGCGCTATATCCGATGACAGCAGGCCGCAGCTTTCCCTTACCATCGCCTTCTTTATCCTCGATGCCCTGTGTATGGCTTCGGCGGCAAGTGTCTTGCCTGTTCCGGTCTCTCCTGTGAGGTGGACTGGGAATCCGAATCTCGCTGCAGCCTCTATCTGCTTCCTTGTCTCCTTCATTATCTCGGAGCTTCCCGCAAGCTGCTCCTCCACTGTTCCGAATATGCATGCTATCCTCTCGGCTTTCCCGATTGCGCTTATCATGCTGGCTTCCGAGAAGTCATAGGAGATGAACACCGTATAGCCGAATGGCGAAAGCGATGATTCGCTTATCTCATCCTTGGAATAGAAGGCGATCAGGCTTCTGTGGCTGTGTATCGCCCTGAGCAGCTGCCTCTGGTCAAGGGCCGTTGCATGCGCGAGTATGATATCATCGGTCCGGCAGCCAAGCGTGACGAGCCTCTGCATGGAAGGGCAGTTCACATAGTCTGCTCCGATTATGGGTATCACCCTTTCCGCAAGCGTCCTTCCAAGTGAATACAATATGAATCTCATCTTTCCCCCTTTGCTCTCACGATAGCAGATAGGGAATGCAATAATGAGCATTCAAGCCCCCTTGATTCATCAATTTACACATATTTCGTTTTCTGTAACCGATATCATGGGGAAAATGCAGCTTCTGCCGCGGCATCAGTTCTGCAGCAGGGCCTGTATTGACGCAGCTGTGTAGATAGCAGCGGTCTCCGACCGCAGTATATTGGTATTGAGCAGGACCGGGATGATGCCGTTCTCCTCTGCATATGCGCATTCGGAATCGGAGAATCCGCCTTCCGGACCGATGAATGCGGAGACGGATGCAATGCTGCCTGAGAGGGCATCCTTCAGATTCCGTGTGCTGCCCAGCATGCCCTGATGGAGGAGTATCGATGTCCCCTCCATCATGCTGACCGCCTCCTTGAAGGATATCGGTCCGGTCAGGATGGGGGTCCTGCTTCCTGACTGCTGCACGGCTTCCCTCATTATGGTCCTGATGCGCTCGATGGAATGCTCCTTCAGCCTTTCCTGGGTGAATTCCGTCTCCATGAGCACTATCCTTTCCACGCCGATCTCGGTAAGCGCTCTCGCTTCCAGCTCATTCCTGTGCCCCTTCAGCGCGGAGATGAACATGGAGATAGGTATGAATGGCCCTTTATATGAGGATAGACCATCCAGCAGGGTTTCCTCAGGCGCATCCGTATGCTCAAGGGTTATCGTATCCTCATCGAATAGGAAGGCCTTATAGTAGTTCTCATCGCTGTCCTTTGCCGTGAAGACATCGTTTATCCGAAGACGCAGGACACGGAAGAGATAGTTCCTCTCCTTCGATGAAAGGCGGTAGATCCCCTCCGCCTTGCCACGCAGCAGGAATACCCTCATCAGGATAGCGCCTCCAGTGCCGCTGCGATGTACGGATCGAACCATGTATCAGCAACCGGACGCTCGCTGAAGTCCATTGAGTAGATATACTCGTTGCGTATCAGTATGCGCAGGAGGTCCTCAGGCACGCCGCTCCCTTCATGCATGGCAGCGAATGCCTCTATGTTCTCCTTCGTATACCCGGGGTGATCCTCCGCATATGATGCGAGGAGATCATCCTTCATGAAGGACTCGAATGCCTCCATCTCCTCATCGGAGTATTCCGGTTCCTCGACAGCGATATCCGCAGCGATCCCGACTTCATGGATATCATTGCCGGAAGGAGTGTAGAAATGGCCTGTTGTTATCTGTATATATCCGCCTCGGAAAGGCCTTATCTCCTGTGAGATCCCCTTGCCGAAAGTCCGGCTCCCGACGACCAGCGCCCTTCCGTTGTCCCTGAGCGCTCCGGTAAGTATCTCGCTTGATGATGCAGTTCCGCCATTCACGATGAGCACTATGGGCATTTCCTCCGGAACCAGCACTTCCTTGTCTGCTGTGATTATCGACTCATCCCGTCCGGATCCCGGCTTGTAGCGGGTATCGAGCATCGTTCCGGAAGAGAGGAGCATGTCCGCGATCTCCAGCGCGCTCTGCACCGTTCCCCCTCCGTTGTTCCTCAGGTCGATGATCAGCTTATCGGCGCCTTCCGCCATAAGTGATTCCAGATCTTTCCTGAAGGATTCCCCCGTTGTAAGGGAGAAGGAGTATATCGCGATGTATCCGATCCCTTCGCCGATCATCCCGGCAGCGGTTGAAGGGGCCGTGACCTTCTCCGGCTGCAGCGTTATCTCGAAGACTGCGGTGCCTCGGTGCACTGTCAGGGTGATATCCTCGCCAGGGTGTCCTCTCAGGAGCTTTGAGGCCTCCGGAGCAGTCAGCGGCGATACATCCTCCCCGTTCACGGCGCTTATCATATCGCGCGGACGGAGATTGGCCCTGTCTGCAGGTCCTCCGGGAAACGGAGAGGCTATTATGACCATGTATGTCTCAGGATCGGCAGGATCTGCATATGCGGGATTCATCTTCGTGAGATAAGTCCCGATTCCTACGTATTCACCCTCTGAATCCTCGAGGAAATCGGAAGCGGAATCAGGGGGGATGTAGTATGAATACCTGTCACCCAGGGAATCTATCATCGCTGATATCAGCTCCGTTTCCATCTCATCCGGATCGATATCGTATAGGAAGTTGGTATCCAGATAGGCATACAGATTGCCGAGCGAGTAGAGTATCGATGAGATGCTCCTTGCCTCTTCGGAAGCATCGATGGCCAGATGCGAAGGCGTCTGGGCTGCCAGGGGCGTGTATTCCTCATGCAAGGCTCCTGCAGCCAGGGCAGAAGCGGATGCCAGGAACAGCAGGAAGGCCGCTATTCTCTTCATGCGGATACTATAGCACCTATCGTGTGCATTTGCATCGCCATGAACAAAGGCTGTAAGCTTATGCCATGCCAGCGCTTTACGTAGAGTACCCTTCGTGGATCGATCCGCTTGTCGTGGACTTCCTTCCGATAAGATGGTATGCGGTGATGTATCTCGTCGCATTCCTGATCGCCTACATTCTCTTCAGGTACCAGTGCACGCATGATGGGATAATCCGGATGGATGCCGATGAGACCCAGACCTTCTTCTTCTGGGGCATCCTCTGCCTGCTGCTCTTCGCCAGGATATTCTCGGTCCTGTTCTACAGCGATGCCTCATACTACATCACGCACCCCTGGATGATATTCTGGCCATTCAGGGACGGCCGCTTCGTGGGGCTTCCGGGTATGAGCTACCACGGAGGTGTCGTCGGTGCGATAATAGGCGGGATCATATTCTGCCGGCTTCATGGGAGGAGCCTTCTGAGGATCACCGATCTGGCAGTTGCCGGCATACCGCTCGGATATACATTCGGACGCATAGGCAATTTCATCAACGCGGAGCTCTATGGAAGGGTCACTGCGCTGCCATGGGGGATGGTGTTCCCGACAGCGCCGGGCTTTCCTGCCTCAGAGGGATGGGTAAGGGATATTGCCGAGAGGATAGGGATGAGCTATCAGGCAGGGGAGATCCTGAATCTTCCGCGCCATCCATCGCAGCTCTATGAGGCACTTTTCGAGGGCATTGTGCTCTTCCTCATCCTGTGGTTCCTGATCAGGCCATGGAAGCTGAGGAGGAAGCTGCCGGATGGAACGGTCTTCTCGTTCTATCTGATGGGCTATGGCCTGTTCAGGTTCCTCATCGAGTACTGCCGCCAGCCTGATGCGGATATAGGCTATGTCATATCCCTTGGGAATGGGAGCGGCAATATAGCGGTTTTCCAGTCGTTCCTGGATATTTCGAAGGGGCAGGTTTTCTGCCTTATCATGATAGCGGCAGGGGCTGTGCTCCTGGCTTCGCTTCTTCTGGCAGGGAGGAAAGATGAAGGACGCAGAGGAAAGGGCAGCGCGGCTGCGGGAAGAGCTGGCCGCAAGAAGGCTTGATGCCTACATAATAACGGGATCCGATCCGCATCAGAGCGAATATACCGCTCCGAGATGGCAGAGCCGGCGTTTCATATCCGGATTCACCGGATCTGCCGGAACCGTCATCATCACGATGGATAAGGCCCTCCTGTGGGTTGATAGCCGCTATTTCATCCAGGGGGAAGCCGAGATCAGCGGGACAGGGTTCACCCTGATGAGGCTCGGGACCGAGGGTACCCCTGATCCAGGCTTCTGGCTTGCCGGGAACCTCGGCAAAGGCAGCAGGGTAGGGGTTGATGCCTTGTCCATATCCATTGCATCCTTCTCAGCCCTCTCGTCCCTTCTCTCTGCCAGAGGCATCTCGCTTGAGGCCGTTCCTGATCTTCTCGCTCCTCTCTGGGATGAGCGTCCGCCCATTCCCGAGACCCCGTGCTTCGCAATCGATCCGGAAGCTGCAGGTGCGACGGCAGCGGAGCGTATCGGAGCGATACGCAACGTGCTCAGGGAAAAGGGGCTCAGATGGACATTCATCGCCTCGCTTGATGATATTGCCTGGATAACAGGGCTCCGTGCCTCCGATATACCATGCAACCCTGTCTTCTTCGCCTACCTCTTCATCTCGCTTTCCAGGGCTGTTCTCTTCACATCGGGCGGAAGATTCAGCCGTTCCATGCTCGCATCGCTGAAAGGCGTTCTGGAGATAAGGCCCTATGAGGATGCCGCAGAGGGGCTCAAGGCACTTTCAAGAGGCCCTGGATACTTCTCTCCGGAGAGGATACCGGAGGAATTCCATCCGATCCTGTCAGGCAGGCGCAATGTATCCGGCCGTGATATCTCCACCGATATGAAGGCATGCAAGAACGAGGCGGAGCTCAGGGGAATGAGGCTTGCCCATATCTATGATGCCGCAGCATTCGTGGGCTTCCTCGCCAGGCTGGACAGGAACGGCAGGTATGATGAGATGGAGCTTTCCTCGATGCTTGAGGAGGAGAGGAAGAGGATTCCAGGATACATAGGGCCGTCCTTCAGCCCTATCTCCGCGTTCCGCGAGCATGGAGCGATGTGCCATTACAGTGCGGACAGGGAGAGCAACAAGGAGGTTTCGGGAAACGGACTCCTCGTTCTCGACACAGGGGCGCAGTACGGCTTCGGCACTACGGATATAACAAGGACCCTCCTCTTCGGAGAGGCCTCGGATGATGAGATAAGGGATTATACCCTTGTCCTCAAAGGGCATCTTGCGCTTGCGAGGCAGCGTTTCCCCAAAGGTACGAGAGGCGTGCAGCTCGATGTGCTTGCGAAGCAGTTCCTATGGCAGCATGGCGAGACATTCTTCCATGGCACAGGGCATGGCGTCGGATGCGTGCTATGCGTGCATGAAGGGCCTCAGAGGATCTCTCCAGCTCTCATAGACGTGCCTCTGCAGCCAGGGATGGTCGTCTCGGATGAGCCGGGGCTCTACAGGGAGGGGCTCTACGGGATAAGGATAGAGAATCTCCTTGCTGCAAGGGAATGGGAGGATACCGGATTCGGCAGCTTCATGTCATTCGAGGTGCTCACCCTCGTGCCGTACGAGAAGGCCCTCATAGACAGGAGCCTCCTTACCAGCGAGGAGATAAGCCAGATAGACAGCTATCATGCCAGGATAGTCTCCACCATCAGCGAGCTTGTGGATCCGCAGGCCGCCAGATGGCTCAGCGAAGCCGCTTCTCCACTGTGAGAGGTGGAGCATGATAGCCTTTTGCTGTATATTGCCTTATTAGGAGGAACTTATGGTAGAACCTTTGAAGAAGAATGGACGTATCCAGCGCCGCGGACCAGTGATGCTTGTCATCATGGATGGCGTCGGATTCGGTAAGTATAAGGATGGCGATGCCGTTGCCACGGCCATGACCAGGAATCTCGATGCGCTGTATGCCGATTGCCCGTGGACGAAGCTCAAGGCACATGGCACGGCAGTGGGACTGCCTTCCGATGCGGATATGGGAAACAGCGAGGTCGGGCATAACGCGATGGGCTGCGGACGTGTATTCGCACAGGGAGCCAAGCTTGTCTCGAATGCCATCTCATCCGGGGATATGTTCAGGGGAGCGACATGGCAGAAGCTCATAGCCAACGTTAAGGAGAATGGCTCGGTCCTGCATTTCATAGGTCTTCTTTCCGATGGCAATGTGCATTCCCATATCGATCATCTCAAGGCAATGGTCGCAGAGGCGAAGAAGGAAGGCGTGAGGAAGGTGCGTGTCCATGCCCTTCTCGATGGCCGGGACGTAGGGGAGGTGTCTGCCCTTGATTACTTCGATCCGTTCGATGCATATCTGAAGGAGCTTTCAGCAGACGGCACCTTCGATGCCGCCATCGCATCAGGCGGCGGAAGGATGGTCATAACCATGGACCGCTACAATGCTGACTGGGACATGGTAAGGAAGGGATGGGAGACACATGTCCTCGGAGAGGGCAGGATGTTCGCATCTGCCCATGAGGCAATAGAGACGCTGAGGAAGGAGACCGGCGCCATAGACCAGGATCTCCCTCCGTTCGTGATCGCTTCCGATGGCAAGCCGGTCGGCACCATCGAGGATGGGGATTCCGTGATCCTCTTCAATTTCCGCGGCGACAGGGCTATCGAGATATCGAGGGCATTCGACGAGGCGGATTTCAGCGGATTCGACAGGAAGAGGTGGCCGAAGGTGGAGTATGCAGGGATGATGGAATATGACGGCGATCTCCATATCCCGAATCAGTATCTCGTATCCCCGCCTGCCATCGACCGGGTGATGGCTGAGTATCTCTGCGCTTCCGGCGTGAAGCAGTTCTCGATCTCCGAGACGCAGAAGTTCGGCCATGTCACATACTTCTTCAATGGCAACAGGTCCGGGAAGTTCGATGACAAGCTCGAGGAGTATGTGGAGATTCCATCGGACAAGGTGCCGTTCGAGCAGAGGCCATGGATGAAGTGCGCTGAGATAACCGACCGCGTGATCGAGGAGATCGGAAGCGGGAAATGGGATTTCATCAAGCTCAACTATCCAAATGGCGATATGGTCGGGCATACCGGGGTATTCGAAGCCGTAGTCTGCTCCATGGAGGGCATGGATCTCCAGATCGGAAGGCTCAGGGAAGCTATCGAGAAGGCAGGCGGCATAATGATCGTGACTGCGGATCATGGGAACGCCGATGATATGTACGAGCATGACAAGAAGGGCGGAGTCAAGACGAAGGAGAATGGCGAGCCTAAGGCAAAGACATCGCATTCCCTCAATCCCGTACCGTGCATAATCTATGATCCTGAGTACAAGGGTGAGTATTCCAAGACGCTGAATGAAGGGCTTGGTATCTCATCAATCGCGGCCACATGCATCGAGCTTCTCGGCTTCGTTCCGCCGGAGGATTATGATAGGAGCATCGTGGAACTGCAGTGATATGCTACGGGGTGGAGCGATCTGCCCCGTTCCTTTTTTGTGTAACGAAAATACACTGAGCCCGTAAGTCAAAGAGGTCTGAGTTACAGAGATGCAGTATCGATGGTAATCTTGGCTTGACGGAGTCGGGAGCCGGTGGCTATGCGAGGCGGTTTGTGAAGGAC
>CALXYI010000029.1 GCA_944392935.1 uncultured Spirochaetaceae bacterium | reverse complement strand
CAACAATTCCCGTCCTCACACGGCTCTAGGGGGTTTGACTCCTGTCGCTTTTGTATCAACAATCATAGGAGATTTTTAATCTATGTACCCTTGTTTCCTTTTGTCTACTTTTCTGAGAAGTACCCCCTGCACGCTGCGGCGGGGCCTTCCCTCGCCCTTCCTTGAGCGCGTGCGCACAGCTGACCTCAGCTTAGGTCTCTTGTTGTACTTTCCCATCTTGACTCCCCAATGGAATTGAATATGCTCTTTGATTTACCAAGGAGAGATATATACCTGAAGGCCATATCTTTGTCCATACGGTATGCGGAATCGACTGTACCGTGGATTGCATATCATACATAATCACATGTATGTGTTCGGAAAACAGCCATAAACCGTGCATTTCCCACATGGATGCATGTCCTTGATTTGACTACTGGGTGCTGCTCATTTATCCTATATCCGTAAGTTTTCATGTTCGTCCGCTCGGGAAATTGCCCTCTTCTGGCATAAAGGAGGTCCGATGAGGAAATGGGAAAGACTGCTTTCGGAAAGCTTCAGGAGCGTATCGGCACTGGCAGGAAGGCTCGGCCTTGGGGCTGAGGAGGAAAGGAGACTCGAGGAGATAGGGAAGCGCTATCCTGTGTGCGTTCCCGGATACTATCTCTCGCTGATAGATCCTGCGGATCCATCGGATCCGATAAGGAAGATGAGCATCCCCGGCTGTCTTGAGGCTTCGGAAGGCGGATCTGCCGATACCTCAGGAGAGGCGGACAACACTGTCGTGCAGGGAATGCAGCACAAATACCCGAATACGGCGCTGATCCTCTCCACGAACCAGTGCGCGATGTACTGCAGGCACTGCTTCCGCAAGCGCCTTGTGGGGCTTTCATCGGATGAGATAGCGAGCCATCTTCATGATATGGCAGGGTATATCAAAGCGCATCCGGAGATAGACAACGTGCTTGTATCCGGCGGTGATGCGTTCCTCAATCCAGACAGCCGCATAAGGCAGTACCTTAGGACTCTCGTCCCGATCCCGTCGATACGGTTCATACGCTTCGGCACGAGGACGCCTGTGACGCTGCCGCAGAGGATAACGGAGGATGATGGCGAGATCCTGGATATCCTCAGGGAATACTCGCATACCAAGCCCATCATCATCGTCACGCAGTTCAACCATCCGAGGGAGATCACCCCAGAGGCAAGGAAGGCCATCACCGCCCTCATCGATGCCGGATGCTCCGTGCGCAACCAGACGGTGCTGCTCCGCGGCGTGAATGACAGCGCTGAGACGCTCTCGGATCTCATGGATTCCCTTGTAGGGGCAGGAGCCGCGCCCTACTACCTCTTCCAGTGCCGCCCTGTCGAAGGCGTGAAGAACCAGTTCCAGGTGCCGATCGCGGATGGAGTGAGGATATCGGAGGCGGCGAAGAGGACTATGAGCGGGCCTGCTAAGGCTTTCCGCTACGCCATGTCGCATCCTACAGGGAAGATCGAGATCCTCGGTCCATGGAGAGGCTCGATGCTCTTCCGCTACCATCAGGCGAAGAGAGCGGAGGACAGCGGAAGGATATTCAGCCGTCCTATCTCAGATGAATGCTGGTTCAGCGATCCTGATGAGATTGCATAGCACTCCGTGTATAATCTGGACTGATGTTCGATGCACACGCACATGCGGGTGAGTACACGGAGGATGCCTTCGTCTCATCCGCATCCACAGATGAATACCACGCACTCCTCCCCTTCCCCTGGAAGGCCCTTGGGGCTCTCCCCGGATACGGGGATGCGGACTTCGCTCTCATGGAGAAGGCGGCAGCGGAGGGCTTCCATATCGGGGAGATAGGGCTCGACAGGAGATACGGGGGAAGGGATGAGCAGATCAGGGTATTCAGGCGTGCTCTCTCGATAGCCCGTGATATGGACAGAGCAGCCGTCGTGCATGATGTCCGGGAGCATCAGGCGGTGCTGGATGCGGTGCGTGCTTCCGGATGCAGGAGGGTCCTAATCCACGGCTTCACCGGCTCAAGGGAGATCGCGATGGAATACCTGAGGCTCGGAGCGCTCATCTCACTCGGCCCCAGGGCTGAAGGCTGCAGGAGCTTTCCGGATCTCATCAGGCTGCCGTTCGTCACGGAATCGGACATGCCCGCAGGTGAGGAGGAGCGCCGTGTCCTCGCAGGGTGGAACAGGAAGCTCTCGGAGCTCACCGGCATCGACATCGGGGAAAGGACAGAGAGGATCATGAAGGAGGTTCTCGGATGAAGGAGCAGTTCCAGAGGATAGCGAGATTCATCGGCGAGGAGAATGTGGAGATGCTTGCCGGGAAGACGGTATCGGTCGCGGGCATCGGGGCTGTAGGCGGATTCGCATGCGAGATGCTCGCCCGCTGCGGCATCGGGCACATCCGCCTGCTCGATTTCGACACAGTCTCGGAGAGCAACATAAACCGGCAGATAACAGCGCTCCACTCAACGGTGGGTGAGCTGAAGACGGATGTGATGGAGAGGCGCATACGGGACATAAACCCTGACTGCTTAGTGGAATCATTCCCGGAGTTCCTGACATGGGATAGCCACAGCAGGCTCTTCGATGGTGCAGACTTCGTCCTCGACTGCATAGACGACGTGAAGGCGAAGGCTGATCTCCTGGAGGATGCCTGGAGGCGCGGGATCCCCATAGCCTCATCCATGGGAGCGGCGCTGAGGAAGGACATATCGCTCATACGGGAAGGGGATCTGATGGACACATCAGGATGTCCGCTTGCGCGCCGAATGAGAGCGGAGATGCGGCATCGCGGCGTCGGCCGCGGGATAATGGCAGTCTACTCTCCCGAGCCTGTCAGCTTCACCTACACAGCACCGGATTCAGACCCGGATGCGGAGAGCATACGGGGAAGGAAGCGCATGGTGCTCGGATCGCTGCCATTCGTCACTGCAGTCTTCGGCGAGATGCTCTCCTCGATAGCCCTGCGTCACCTGCTGCCGCCGGGGACGCTTGGCTGAATCACACAGCCTCAAGACCTTCCACCCTCACGGATATCTCCTCCGGGCATGGACCGGGAAGGCGGATGGTCATCCTGTATCTTGATGTCTTCCAGCTGTTCTCGAGTATCTCGACAGATGGCACCATGCCATCAAGGGTCGAGCGGCCGGAGGCATAGAAGCTCTCCCAGCGCCCGCCGAGAAGCATCTCCACGCGGCTGTCGCGCTCATCGCCCATACGCAGGAGGAGGGGTGTGCGGACAGTGAGCCTGAAGACGGTGAAGCCATCCTCCTCACCTATCCTCATCACAGCCTCGCGCCCTGGATCCACGCTATCGAACATATATACAAAAGGGAGCTTTCCTATCCTCATCGACCGGATGATAGCACATAGGAAAGAGAAGAGCCACCGATATCCCTACCGGTGGCTTTCCAGATAGCTCTGCAAGAAGATCACTTCTTCTTGTGTCTGTTCATTCTGAGTCTTTTCTTTCTCTTGTGAGTCGCTATCTTATGCTTCTTTCTTTTCTTTCCGCAAGGCACGGCTTTCGCTCCTTATCCATGGATTTTTGTAATTACCGGTTCATTCTGCTTTTTTCCATCATCGCTGTCAAGTATCCGACGCCATGTGCCTTCACCGCCGGCCCTGTTTATGTCTATAATGACACAGATGAGAGTCCTTATCCTTGGGCTCGGTGCCTCCGGAGGAGGTGCCGAGGCTGCTGAATACTATCTGAAGCTCGGGCACAGCGTGAAGATCATAGAGCCTGCCGACAAGCGCGGCACGGAGGCCATGATGCAGCTTCTCGAGTCGAAGGGCGCCGTATTCATAACGAAGGATGAAGCCATGGAGGAGGCCGGGGATGCCGATCTCGTAGTCAAGATCCCCGGAATCCCGATACCCTACATCATCAAGAGGAAGGCGAAGCGCACCACCAATGATATCGCGGCGCTCCTCACCGATTCCAAGACAGAGAAGATGACGAAGATAATCATCGCGGGGGCAAAGGGCAAGACAAGCACTGCCTCTGCCCTTTCAGATGCCCTGCGCTCGCTTGGCGTGCGTGCGGCATTCTCGGAGGGCATCGGATTCTCGGCATTCCACCTCCTTTCCGATATCGAGAACGACGAAAGACGCTACGATGCGATAGTCATCGAGATGTCGCTGTGGCAGATAAAGGACACGGCGGCATCGCTGGGATATGTCTGGCCGAGGATAGATATCATAGGAGTCACGGACACGATCCCGATCCCCACATCACCCTCCGATGCAACCTCAGAGGGTGCCATGTTCATAGGGCCATGGGTCCGCCGCCTCATCATACCCCGCTTCCTGAAGGGGAAGATGCTCTTCTCCGGGATAATCCCCAAGGCGAAGGTCAAGGGATATCCATCGCTACGCAATCCATTCCGCAATGGCGCAGGCACGGAGCTTGCATGGGAATGCATCCGTGCCATGGGATTCAGGGCAAAGGACATCCAGGCAGCATTCCGCGGCTACAAGGGGATACCGAACAGGCTTGAGCTCGTGGCGGTAAAGGATGGAATATCCTTCATAAACGACTCATCCTCGGTGCTTCCCCTCTCCGTATCATTCTCGATGAGAGGTATGAAGGGAACGCCTGTGCATCTCATACTCGGCGGCACGGACAAGAGCCATACCGACATCTCCGAGCTGGAAGCGGCCATCGACGAAGCGGTGTCAGTGACGCTGCTCTCGGGAAGCCTCACGGAGAAGCTGATACCCGTCCTGCACTATGAGGATGTGAGGTTCAGCGGTCCGTTCGACAGAATGGAGGATGCCGTGAGGAGCGCATACGGCGCAGCCCTCTCCCACAGGGGAAGGAGGGACTCATCGGAGATAATACTCCTCTCTCCGGGAGCCTACGCCGATGAGCATTTCGCGAATGAGTTCGAGCGCGGAGCGGCTTTCCGCGCTGCAGTCGAGGCTATCGGGGCATCAGAGAAGGGATGAGAAGCGCTCGATGACGACCGCTGCATCCCCGCTCTTCCCCTCATCGCGGCCAAGGAGATCAGAGAGGGCATCCTCGGTAACGAAGAGCGCCACCTTATGCAATGCGGACTTGGCTGCGTTTATCTGTACGAGTATCCTCTCCGCGCTGTCGCCTTCCGCGATCATCCTGTCTATGGCGGAGACCTGCCCCGCCACCTTCAGAAGCCTGATATGAACAGAATCCCTGTCGAGTTCCATGCCGTCCTCCTCAGCCAACGTTGCCGTTGACGTACTTCGAAACGCGGAGGAAGGTGCCATCATGGCCGATCCTCTTCCCCTCGATCGTCACATATCCATCGATGGTCTTCATCGGAAGGGCGAAGAAGTGCTCAGGCTTGACATATGTGGTCACCTTCTCGACCTCGCCCTCTCCTTCATGCTTCAGGACAGTCCCCGGAGCGATATCATCGGCGAAGATCACCTCGCAGGTGGAATGGGGATCCTCTGCTGCTGGATCGGAGGCCGCAAGGAGCATTCCGCGGCTCTTGACGCCCCTGAAGTTCGCTGGCTTCAGATTCGATACGAGCACTATGTTGCGCCCGAGGAGCTCATCCTCCCTGTAGAAGGACACGATCGAGGAGACAATGACCCTGGGTTCCTCCTCTCCGCAGTCAAGCGTGAGTATGTAGAGCTTATCGCCTCCGGGGTGCTTCTCCACCTTCACTATCCTCGATACCTTCAGTATGACCTTGCGGGCGAACTGCTCAGCGATGCCCTCCGTCTTCTCCGTGCTGTCCATTTCCTTTCCTTCCTTCGGAGAGGCCTCTGCCTTCTCCCTTTCCATCCTCTCGCTCTGGGAACCTGAGTAGCGCTCCCTGAGCTCTGCGATCCTGTCATCCTCGAGCTTCTGGAAAAGAAGCTCTGCAGAGACGACCTCGATGCTTCCCGAGAAGCGTCCGATGCCCTTCCAGTCAGCTCCCTCCGAGCTTATGAAGGAGAGTATCCTCCTGGCCGTGGATGGCATATAAGGCTCCACCATGACGGCAAGGTCCCGGATCAGGTGGAGAAGCGTCCTCAGGAGCTTCGCAGCCGCCTCAGGATCCTCCTTCCTCACCTTCCATGGCTCTCCGTCCTGGAATGCCTTGTTGCCTATATCGGAAAGCTCGAAGACAGCGCGGATCGCATCACGCTCATCAGCCCTCTCGAGCGCTGCAGTGATCTCCTCTTCCTTCGCGCGTGCGGCTCTCACGATATCCTCATCGACCTCGCCATCCCCTATCCTGCCGTCATAGAACCGCTTCACGAATGTGAGCGTGCGGTTGACGAGATTGGAGAGGTTGCCGATGAGCTCCTTGTTCACCTTCTCCTGGAAATCGGCCCATGTGAATGTGAAATCGGACTTCTCCGGCCTGTTGTAGAACATATAGAAGCGCCAGACATCGGCGGGGATGCCTGTCTCCTCGACATCATTGCCGAATATCCCTATGCCCTTGCTCTTCGAGAACTTCCCGCCCTCGTAGTTGAGGTATTCGGTCGATGACATATGATGCAGCATCGTCCACTTCTCGCCTGTCGCGAGCAGTGAGCATGGGAAGACCACCGTGTGGAACGGGATGTTGTCCTTGCCGATGAACTGGAAGAGCTCGGTATCCTCAGGATCGCGCCACCAGCGCTCCCAGTCCTCCGTCTTGTTCGCGGTGATCGAGATATATCCTATAGGGGCATCGAACCAGACATAGAACACCTTGTTCTCATAGCCTGGCTTGTTCACGGGTATTCCCCACTTGAGATCGCGGGTGATGCACCTCTCCTGAAGCCCGTCGCGGAGCCAGGAATTGGTTATCTGGACGGCATTCCTCGCCCAGAACCCCTCCACCGATGCCTTGTCCATCCATTCCTTGAATACAGGAAGGATCTTCGGCAGGTCTATATAGAGATTCCTCGTCTTCCTGAGCACCGGGGTGGAACCGCAGACAGAGCACTTCGGATCCACGAGCTCCGTAGGATCGAGGAGCGTCCCGCATTTCTCGCACTGGTCGCCGCGCGCTCCCTCATAGCCGCAGTGCGGGCATGTCCCGGAAACGAAGCGGTCAGCGAGGAAGCGGTCGCAGTGCGGGCAGTAGAGCTGCTCCGTCTCCTTCTCCGTTATGTATCCGTTCCTGTCGCATTCAGCGAATATGTGCTGCACGATCTCCGTCTGGAGCGGCGTGCTGGTGCGGCCGAAATAGTCGAAGGAGATATCGAACCAGTCATATATTGCCTTATGTATGGCATGGTAGCGGTCACAGAGCTCACGGGGGGTGACGCCTTCCTGCAGCGCCCTTGTCTCGCTTGCTGTCCCGTATTCATCGGTTCCGCAGATATACATCGTCTCGTATCCGCGCGAGCGGCAGAAGCGGGCGAAGACATCAGCGGAGAGCACCTGCATCAGATTGCCCAGATGCGGGATGTTGTTCACATACGGCAATGCCGATGTTATGAGTCTTTTCTTCATACGGTGGAGTATAGCCATCTGGATGTATATGAACAACCCCTCCCCCGTTCCAAGATAGCCGCAGAGGCTTTTTCCTGCTATATTCCGGAACATAAGAGGAGGAAGACTTGAGGACACCTTCGATATCGCCGAGGATCGCGGCAGCGGTCATCATAGCAGCCGCCATCGTGGCAGTGCTGATGACTTCATTCTTCTCCGTCGACCAGACGGAGAACGCCGTCGTGCTGAGATTCGGCAAGTACGTGCGCACTGTCGGTCCCGGGCTGCAGATGAAGCTGCCGCTGGGAATAGAGAGGAACATAAACGTCGAGACTGCGATAGTGCAGACGCTGACGTTCGGATACAGGGCGACAGATCCCACCGGTACGGCCCTTACGGGTGCATTCCCCGATCCCGATGAATCGATGATGCTCACCGGCGATCTCAACATCGTCGATGTGGAATGGATCGTCCAGTACAGGATAAGCGATCCGGAAGCATATCTTTTCTCCGTACGCGACAAGGAAACGACCATACGCGACATCTCGCAGTCGGTGATGAACCAGCTTGTGGGGGACCTTCCGATCCTTGCGGTGATGACGAGCGAGAGGACGGCGATAGAGATGGATGCGCAGAGCGCGATGCAGGAGATATTCGATGGATACGGCTTCGGCATCGACATCGTCGCGGTGAAGCTGCAGAACATCATGCCTCCCGAAGGGGATGTGCAGGATGCCTTCGAGGATGTCAACAAGGCCATCCAGGATATGAACAGCCTGATAAACGAAGGCAAGCAGTACTACAACCAGGAGATACCCGCAGCGCGCGGAGAGGCCGAGAAGATGATCGCCCAGGCGCATGGCTATGCCGCGGACAGGGTGAACCGCGCGGAAGGCGATACCGCCCGCTTCGCCTCAATGCTCTCCGAGTACAGGCAGGACAAGGAGACGACTGCAGAGAGGCTGTACATAGAGACGCTCTCGGAAGTGCTCTCATCGGATGAGGGAAGGACCGTGCTCATCGACCCATCCCTCGAGAACTTCCTTCCTGTGAGGAATGTAGGAGGTACTGTATGAAGAAGCTCTGTACAGCGCTTGCCGTGATAGCGATCCTTGCCGTGGTCTTCCTGCTCATGGGGCCGTTCTATATGCTCTCCGAAGGCGAGCAGGCTGTCATAACCCGCTTCGGACGCATAGTCGGAACGGAGAAGGAAGCCGGGCTCAGGATGAAGATGCCTGTCGTGGATGATGTCACGAAGTATCCTTCCACGCTCCTGTCATGGGACGGGGATGCACAGCGCATACCGACCAAGGAGAACCAGTTCATATGGGTCGATGCCACCGCACGCTGGAGGATTTCCGATCCGGCGCAGTTCTATATGTCGGTCAAGACAGTCGATGGCGGGCTTGCGCGCCTGAATGACGTGCTCGACTCGACCATCAGAACGGTGATCTCGGAGAACTACCTCAATGAAGCCGTCAGGTCCACGAACAGGATAAATACGATGGAGTACAGGGAGGAGCTCAACAGCGAAGTCGAGGATCCGGAGGATGCCGAGACTCTCAGGTCCCTTACCGGCACGATAGTGCGGCAGGATGATATCTCCATCGGACGGGAAGGACTGTCGGACATGATGCTGAAGGAGGCTGCTCCATTCATGGCAGGCTATGGAATCGAGCTGGTGGATATCATCATAAGGCAGATAAGGTACTCGGATGACCTGACTGCATCCGTATATGCCAGGATGATAAAGGAACGCAGCCAGATCGCGGAGGCATACCGCTCGTACGGGCGCGGGCAGCTCCTGTCATGGCAGGGCAGGACGGAGAACGACAGGAAGACGATCCTCTCCGCAGCCTATGCCGAGAGCGAGAAGATAAAGGGCGCGGCGGATGCCGAGGCCGCTGCGATCTACAGCGGGGCGTACAGCGCCGATCCGGAGTTCTTCCGCCTATGGACGACGCTCGAGAGCTACAGGACGGTGCTTCCGGGAATCGACAAGACGCTCTCGACGGATATGGATTACTTCAGCTATCTCCGCTCACCTGACGGTACGCAAGGGCACTGAGCATGGACAGATGGAGAGGATACCTCTTCTCATATGAATGCAGGAGAGGCAGGGAGAAGGACGTGATCCGGTCGGATTCCCTCCTCCTGCTTCCATCTCCCGGCACATACATCCTCGCCTATTCCGATGGCTGCTTTGATGCAGGGAAAGCCGCTGCATTGGCAGATGGCTATGGGTGGCGTACCATGATGGGGCCGGAAGACACCATCTCCCGCCTCGCTCCCCTGCTCCCAGGCTGCCGCATTGAAAGGCGAACGATGTACGGACTGGAACGGCAGGACTTCACGGGAAAGGAAGGCAGGGCCTCGATCCTCAGCCCTGATCAGTACCGGGACCTCTTCGCTCTCTACAGGAAGATCCCGGAGATGTCCGACGGCTTCGATGAGGACGAGGATGATGCCAACATGGAGCGCTTCAGGTCGCGTCCTTGCCCTTTCGCGGCTGCCGGCATCTACGAGGACGGGCATCTCGTCTCAGGGGCATACCTGGGTTCCCATGATCTCATCTGCGGCGTCGCCACGGAGGAAGGATACAGGAGAAGAGGATATGCATCAGAGGTGGTATCATGCCTCCTTTCATGCATCTTCTCCCGCTCGATGGATGCCGTGGCTCTCTGGTGCAGCGACCCGGATGCCGCCAGGATGTATGAGGGCATAGGCTTCAGGAAGAGGGCCGGATACATATTCCTCAGAAAATAATGCACCATCCTGCGTCAAAAGCCCTTGATATTGTTCCTGAAAACTGATAGATTCCCATTGTTGCAGGAATGCAGCGTGGCGAGATAGCTCAGTTGGTAGAGCAAGCGGCTCATATCCGCTCGGTCAGGGGTCCGAGTCCCTTTCTCGCTATAGTCCCGGAGGAATCCGGGATTTTCCTTTTTCCGGGGAATCTCCCTGTATACCCCTTCAATATCCTGTACACGGCCTATCCGCACGGCGATAATCATAGGCATGGGGATCATATTGCTGGCAGCAGCCATCATAGCGCTCATCCTCCTTGCCGCAGGAATATACCTCGTGCGCTTTGCCCTCCTCAGAAGCGACTCCGGATTCGAGGCCGTGGTGCCGGCAGAGGAGAAGGACAGGCCGGAAACGGAAGGCCGCAGGACGATAAGGGCCAACAATGAGGCATTCAGGGCATACACAGAGGAATTCATATCATCAGCGGAGAGGGAAACAGTCCGCATCCCATCCTATGATGGCCTGACGCTCGAAGCCGACTTCTTCCACTCCCCTTCACACGGCCATGACTATGCAATACTCGTGCATGGATACAAATGCACACGCTCCGTGATGCACCCTGTCGCAGCTGTCTTCTGCAGGGAATGGGGATACTCGGTCCTCACCCCTGACTGCCGCGCCCATGGCAGGAGCGGAGGGAAATGGATAGGCATGGGCTGGCTCGACAAGGATGATATCCGCGCATGGTGCAGCATGATCGCATCACGCGACAGCGAGGCGCGCATCGTCCTCTTCGGCGTATCGATGGGAGCAGCTGCCGTGATGATGGCTTCAGGCACAGAACTGCCCGGAAACGTCATAGCCGCGATTGAGGACTGCGGGTACACATCCGCATGGGACATCTTCCGCGACGAGCTCAGGGCCCTCTACCATCTGCCTGCATTCCCCATTCTGCATATATTCTCGTCCATCGCCAGGATAGCCGCGGGCTACACGCCGCGCGAGGCCTCAAGCATCAGGATGCTCGGACGCTCGAAGCTTCCGATGCTCTTCCTGCACGGAGGCGACGACAGCTTCGTCAGCACTTCGATGCTCACCCGATGCTTCGAGGCCAAGAAGGAAGGATACAAGGAGAAGCGCATCATACCGGATGCCGGCCATGCGGAGGCATATGTACGCGACCCGGCAGGCTATTTCACCGCCATCCATGGATTCCTCCGCAGCATCCCCGATTCCTGAAATACCGAATTGCAAATGCCCTCCATGCTTTGGTATCCTATACGGGATAGCAGCATGGTAACGATAAAGGAACTTGCAGAGATACTGGGTATATCACGCGGTACGGTGGACCGCGTCCTCCATAACAGGGGCAAGGTATCCCCTGAGATAAGGGAGAAGGTGCTTGCCAAGGCGAAGGAGCTCAACTACCAGCCGAACAGAGCCGGCCTCATGCTTGCGCTCCGCAAGCAGCCGCACCGCATCGGCGCGCTTGTGCCTTCCGTCGGCAATCCGTTCTTCGTACCCCTCATCGAGGGAATGAGGAAGGCGACGGAGGAATACAGGGATCTGGGATTCTCCCTTGCGCTGCGGGAAGTGAAGGGATTCGACAGGGAAACGCATATATCGCTCATCAGGGAGCTGATCGATGATGAGGGATGCGACGGCATCGTCATAACGACGATGGATGACCCGTCCATCACCGATGTCCTCTCCTCCTCCGGGCTTCCTGTCATTGCCGTCAATTCGGATATCTCGATGGAGAAGCTGTGCTATGTCGGCCCGGACTACTATGCGAAGGGAGCTCTCCACGCGGGGCTTCTCGTGCTGACGGGAAGGAAATCCCCCAGGATACTGATCCTCCGCGGTTCCGAGTACATGCGCGGCCATGGGGATATAGTCAGGGGATTCAAGGAGACTCTCGAGAGGAAGGGTGTCCCATTCACGATAGCCGGCGAATACGATACAGAGGATGACAACGAGCTCTCGGAGATGATAGTGCGCGAAAAGCTCAGGGAGGATCCATCGATAGACACTCTCTTCATCACGACAGCTGGAATGTACGGAGCTGAGAAAGGCACGGACGGGAAGGACATACTCATATTCACATCCGATGATATCCCAGTGACGAAGACCCTGATACGGTCAGGGCGGATCGGATGGACCATCTGCCAGGAGCCCTTCAGGCAGGGGCAGGAGTCCGTCAGGCGCATGCAGGACTGGTTCATAGACGGCTCAAAGCCGCAGGACCTGTACACGCAGCACGTAGTCAAGATACTGGAGAACATAGATGCATGAGGACAGCCGCGCATGGCGGCTGTCCGGATATCAGCATGCAATGATGATCATCTGAAGATGGGCGCAAGCGTATCCGAATACCTCAGCCAGCGCCTGTAGCCTTCGGCATATGCCTCCTTCTTCGAGGCATCGGGTGCTGCAGCCTTCGCTTCATCGTACGCGATATGCTCGTGCGCTATATCCGCGATCGATCCGCCTTCGAGGCACCAGAGACCGTGGAGCGCCGCACCGAATGCCGCGGCTTCCGACACCACGGGAACCCGCACGGGGCATCCTGTCATGTCGGCGACAAGCTGCCTCCACACAGAGCTCTTGGAACCGCCGCCTGTCAGCGTAAGCGCCTTGACCTCCGCTCCGTTCTCGCAGAAGGCATCCAGCCCCAGGAGGAACTCATAGGTCACGCCCTCGAGGGCTGCACGCGCTATATTCCCCTCCGTCACGTTCCCCTGCCTCATGCCGATCAGCACACCTTCCCCGTGAGGATAGTCAGGCACGCGCTCGCCGTTGAGGAACGGAAGCATCATCAGCCCGCCTGCTCCAGGACCCGCCTTCTCAGCCTCGGCATCGAAGGCCTTAACATCCTTGCCGAAGAGATGGCGCATTGTCTCGGATGCAACCGTGCAGTTCATCGTGCAGAGAAGAGGAAGCCAGGCGCCTGCGGATGAGCAGAATGACGCCAGGCGCCCGGCCTCATCATGGAACGGCTTCGAAGAGGAGGCGAAAAGCGTTCCTGACGTGCCGAGGCTCATCGTCACTATGCCATCCTCGACGGCACCGGTTCCGATTGCGCTCATCATATTGTCACCGCCGCCCGATGCGACGCTGCATGACGGGGAAAGCCCGAGCTCAGCAGCCGCACACGCCGTGACAGTGCCTATGATGCATGGTGATGGGGATATCGCAGGAAGCTTGTCCAGGAGATCGGGGGCGATCGCCTCCGCTGTCTCCCTGTCCCACTCTCCTGTGAATATGTTCATTATCCCAGTACCGGATGCATCTCCCCTCTCCATGACGGCGCGTCCTGTCAGATACCAGTTCATGTAGTCATGGGGAAGGAGCACATAGGCCATCTTCCTGTAGAGATCCGGATGGTTCTTGCGAAGCCACAGGATCTTGCTTGCGGTATATCCGGGGAGGATAGGATTGCCCAGCCGAGCGGAAAGAGCTGCCCTGCCACCGACCTTATCCTCTATCTCTGCGCACTCAGCCGCCGTGGACGTATCGCACCAGAGCTTCACATTGAAGAGCACCTCACCATCGGATGAGAGCGGCACGAAGCCATGCTGCTGCCCGGAGATCGATATCACCTGGATGCTCTTCCTCACATCCTCCGGAAGGGAGGCGAAGCACTTCCTTATCGCATCGATCCACCATTCCGCCTTCTGCTCCCTTACGCCGCCTTCCTCCTCGATGAGAGGAAGGGGCTGGGAAGAGGAGGCTATGATCTCATGCGCCGTGCTGTCATACACCACGACCTTGATGCTCTGCGTTCCTGCATCTATTCCAGCTGCGATCATATGCACCTCAGAACGGGCACTCATCGCTGTAGAGCATGCCCTTGGGCTGGTTGAAGGAGATATCCTTGACGCCGAGGTATGTCAGGACAGCATGGAGGGCCCTGCCGATATGGCCGAAGGCAACAGCGCCATGGTGCGGATAGTGCTTTCCGATCAGCACGTGGCGGTAGAACCTTCCCATCTCAGGGATCGCGAAGATGCCGATTCCTCCGAATGAGCGCGTAGCCACAGGAAGGATCTCTCCCTGGCAGATATATGCCTGCAGCGATGTGTCGGCATTGGAATGCACGCGGAAGAACGTGATCTCACCCGGGGCGATATCGCCTTCGAGGGTGCCTCTAGTGAAATCAGGAGTATTGCCGCTCTCGAGGATCCTGTTCTGGATGAGCTGGTATTTCACAGCGCCCTTGGAAAGCCTGCAGAGCGGTGTGTTGCCGCAGTGGAAGCCCATGAACGTATCCTGGAGGGCATAGTCATACCTGCCCTTGATCTCGCTCTCATACATATCGCGCGGGACTGTGTTGTTGATATCCAGAAGCGTTACGGGAGCGCCTGTGAGGCATGTTCCGATATACTCGGAAAGCGCTCCGTAGATATCGACCTCGCAGGCCACCGGTATGCCGCGGGATGCAAGACGGCTGTTTACATAGCATGGCTCGAATCCGAACTCCTTCGGGAATGCAGGCCAGCACTTGTCTGCGAATACGACGTAGTCACGGGCACCCCTGTGGTTCTCTGCCCAGTCAAGGAGCGTAAGCTCGAACTGCGCCATGCGAGGAAGCAGATCAGGGTATGTATCGCCTGTTCCAAGCTCCTCCGACATATCCTTCACCACCTCCGGGATCCTCTTGTCGCCGGCATGCTCACGGTAGGAGACAAGGAGATCAAGCTCGCTGTTCTCCTCTATCTCGACACCGAGATCATAGAGTCCCTTGATCGGAGCGTTGCATGCGAAGAAATCCTGAGGGCGCGGACCGAATGTGATGAGCTTGAGCCCCTTGATCCCGATGATCGTCCTTGCGACAGGGATGAATTCCGAGATCATCCTCGCGCACTCCGCGGCATCACCCACGGGATACTCAGGGATATATGCAGCGATCTTCCTCAGGCCGAGGTTGTACGAGCAGTTGAGCATTCCGCAGTATGCATCGCCGCGTCCGTTGATGAGGTTGTCTCCCCTCTCCTCCGCAGCTGCGACATACATGACAGGACCTGCGAAGCGCTGGGCGATGATCGTCTCAGGCGTCTCCGGGCCGAAGTTGCCGAGGAACACGACAAGGGCATTGCAGCCAGCTGCCTTCACTTCCTCAAGGGCCTTGATGGCATCCTTCTCGTTCTCCACTACCGTAGGAGCCTCGAATACATCGATGCCGAGCTTCCCGCACTCTGCGCCTATGCTCTTGCGCCTGTTCTCCGAAATCGAGATGACAAAGCAGTCACGGCTGACCGCAATCATTCCAAGCTTTACCTCAGGTATGTTCCTGATCATGTGTCCTCCTCTTGCGTGCTCGAGCACGCGATACAATTAGATGGTACATCAGAATCAATGGAAGTCAAGCAAAAGAATAAAGGAAGCCAAAGAGATGTATAATCATGACCACGCCTAAAAGACGTGGTTTGATCCGGGGGTATAACCCCTGAATGCAGGCGAGGTGTCTTAAGGCACCTCGCTCTCACTTCGTTCAAGCCCTGCATTTTCTACCTGCTACCCCT